>CAXUBB010000021.1:0-2433 GCA_964249105.1 uncultured Bryobacteraceae bacterium
AGGCCAGCGTTCTGTCCGGAACAGCCACGATCTCCCGCATTATTTTCAATCCCAACACCGATGTAGGCTCCTTGCTGGCCTCTACCGTGGGGACGGAACCGATCGGCGAGGCCCCCAACTTTCTCTCCGGGCTTCAGTTCGATATCCATGTCGATAGCGCGCCTGACATGCAGTTGAGCACCTCCTTGAGCCGTGACGTGCAGGCAACGATTGATCTCCAACTGCGCGGAAACCCCAAAAGTCCTGTTCTTCTCGGCGGCATTGAAGCCAGCGAGGGAGATATCCGGGTTTTTGGAAGCCGCTATACCATAAATCGCGGGCAAATTAGTTTTACGAACCCGGCCAAGATAGAGCCGGTGCTGGATCTCGATCTTCGAACGCAAGCCCGCGGCATCAACGTCGATATCACTGTTTCGGGAACGCTGAGCAAATTGAATATCAACTACCGATCCGATCCGCCGCTTCAGCCGCGAGATATTATCGCCCTCCTGACCGTGGGCCGCGCGCCGAGCATCAATCCGAATACTCCCAATGCGCGCTTGAACAACAATGACGTGGGCGCTTTGCAGCCGGGAGCCAACACGGTGCTCGGTCAGGCGATTTCGCCGAATACAAGCCGCCTTCAGAAACTGTTCGGCATCACGAATATCAAAATCGATCCTCTGGTGCAGGGCATTACCAATACGTCCCAAGGCCGTTTGACGCTGGAACAGCAGATCTCCCGGCAAATCACAGTCACTTATGTGACCAACCTTTCCCAAACTTCCGAGCAGATTTTCCGGCTGGAGTATGCTCTCAATCCTCAGTTTTCGCTGGTGGCGCTGCGCGACGATAATGGCGAGTTCGGCATCGACATACTGTATAAGAAGCGGTTCAAATAGATAAAGCAGATGAAGTTAAGGGCGGCACAGGGCAAACTGAAGGTAGAGCACAGCATCATTGACGGCCTGCGTCCCGTGCTGGAGCGTTTGCTGAAAGACCGCCCCGAGATCCGGTCCGTCATTCCTGGAGTGATTCGTCCGGTCAGGGATGCCAGAGGCTTGCCGGTTATTCGAGTGACAGTTCCCACAACGAACGGTTGGAAGGCAATTGCGTTAAGCGCCGGCGCTCGCCAGGAATTATTTATCAGTACGGATCTGGCGAAAGAAGAAGTGGAAAAAGCTCTCAGGAGGGCGCTTACTCTTTAATCCTGTCATGCCCAAGCTGCTGTTTTTGCTGCTTTCGTTGGCTGCTTGCCTCCCCGCGCAAACGATTACTTTCAACGGCGATATCGCGCCGATTGTTTATCAGCATTGCGCGCCTTGCCATCACGAAGGCGGTATCGGACCGTTTCCGCTCATGTCCTACAGCGATGTTCGTAAACACGCCGCGCAAATCGCCTCGGTGACGGAACGGCGCTACATGCCGCCCTGGCCTCCACAGCCTGGCTTTGGCGAGTTCGAAGGCGACCGGCACCTGAGCGACGCGCAGATTAAGCTCATTGGCGATTGGGTCAAGGACGGCAGGCCCGAAGGCCCGCCCGGAACATCCGTTGCGCCCCCCACTTTCACGGAAGAATGGCAATTGGGGAAGCCTGATCTCGTTTTGCGAATGCCGCAAGCCTTTACGCTGCCCGCCGGCGGAAGCGACATCTTTCGCAACTTCATCATTCCCAGTGGGCTACGCGAGACCAGATATATACGCGGATTTGAACTCAGGCTCAATAATAAGCGCGCTGTCCATCACGCCAATGTTGTCCTGGACCGCACGCAGTCTTTGCGCCGCCGCGACGGTGGAGACGGCCAGCCGGGTTTTCCCGGCATGGACGTTACCACGGAAGCCGCCGCCAACGATTTCGATCCCGATTCGGACTTCCTGTTCTGGAAACCGGCGAGCGTTCTGCATTTCGAGCCGGATGACATGAGCTGGCGGCTTGATCCTGAAACGGATCTGGTTCTCAATCTCCACCTGCAACCTACCGGCAAGCCCGAATCCGTTCAGGCTGAAATCGGCCTCTACTTTGCTTCCCGTCCGCCCACGAAATTTCCCATGCTCATCCAGTTGGAGCATGACGGCGCGATTCACATTCCGCCCAACAACCGCAGCTTCTCCGTTACCGATCAGCTCCTTTTGCCGGTTGATGTCGATTTGCTGGCGATTTATCCGCACGCGCATTATCTCGGCAAGTTGATCGAGGCTTGGGCTACTTTCCCGGATGGCCGCCGCCAAGCGCTGATCCGTATTCCCGATTGGGACATCAACTGGCAGGCGACGTACGAGTATCGCCAGCCTATTTTTCTGCCGAAGGGAACCACGGTTGCCATGCGCATCACTTATGACAACTCTTCGGCCAATCCGCGTAACCCGAACCACCCGCCGGAACTGGTGCAAAGCGGGAACCGGAGTCAGGATGAGATGGGCCATGTCTGGCTGCAACTGCTGCCGAAAGCCGCT
>CAXUBB010000021.1:2443-2708 GCA_964249105.1 uncultured Bryobacteraceae bacterium
GCCTGGCAACGGTGCTGCTGTTGGGCGGCCAACTTTCTGAAGCCATTACAGAGTTGCGCGCCGCCCTGAGCGCCGACCCGAATTACCTCAATGCGCGCTACAACCTGGCTCGGGCGCTGGCGGCGGCAGGAAATCTCAGCGAAGCGGAAAGCGAGTATTCCGCTTTTCTCGCCCAAAGGCCCGAGGATGCCGGCGCGCAAGCCGCCCTGGGCACAGTCTGCTTCGCTCAGAAAAAATATCCCGATGCTCTCACTCACTTACAAGC
>CAXUBB010000021.1:2718-21899 GCA_964249105.1 uncultured Bryobacteraceae bacterium
TGAATCCCAATGACGCCGATGTGCGGGCGAATCTTGGAACCGTGCTCGCCATCAGCGGGGATCTTCCAGGGGCGATCCAGGCTTTTGAAGAATCTTTGCGCTTAAACCCGGCGCAACCGGCGGCCCGCCAAAATTTGATGCGCGCCAAAGCGGCGCTGGCCGCCAGGCGTTAGCTCCAAAATTCCTCAAGCCAAAGCTTCAGCGTCAGATCGTGCGATTCAACGCGCCCTGTCGTGTAGATCCGGTATTCGTCGTAAGACAAACATCGAAGCGTTTCCTTCTGGAGCTTTCCGATTCTTGCCAAATATGCAACATCAGTGCGGTCGCGTTCTGAGTTCCGCTCCAGCTTGGTTAACGCCAAATCATGCGGGTCAAGAGCCTGAAGGCGTAAATATTTCCAGCAGTGGGGAAACATCGGCTGTAGTCTGTCCTCGTAGTTCTCTGGATAAGCCGTAACAGCGACAAATTGTATGTAGAGCTTGTATCTCAAATAAAGATCCGACTCTTGGCCTGCCAAGGTCTGCAAAAGCGTACTCGCGTAGCTGGGTAGGATGGAGAGAACATCCACATCTTGGGTCTTCCGTAACATTCCATAGAATTGGCTGACAACGAACCCGCCAATGCAGTGCATTTCAACGGGAGTGTTTATTTTCCCATCAATTGCGTTGAGGAATTCCAAGTACGGCTGATCCGGCTTACTCCGCATGTTGCAAATCGTCCGTCGTAATCGTGGTCAGAATGTGCCATTTCGCCGCTTCCGGTGGTCGGTTTTCTATAACCCAACTACGCATGACCGGACCTATTTCCTCGTTCATCAACGTTTGTTCCTGAGATTGCCGAATCTGCTGTAAGCGCAGAAGAGATTTTTCCAGCAGCAAACGCGTTTTAGGACGTGAAAGTGATTGCTTCGATTCCACAAGTTGAAGCGCCAAGCAAGCCAAATATCCAAGCCGGTTCTGCACTCCTTGCCGTTGCGCGGAGCCGATCAGCTTTTTCCAATCCACCTGAGAAGCATAGGCAGCAATCAACCAGGGAAGCGCCTCAGTGATCCGGGTATTAAGAACATTCTGGGCAATAGCCCATTGAACGACATCCGTAGGATTAAATGAGCCTTTTTCAAACTTGAGATAACTCGCTAGGTAAGCAAAGCCGGGATATCCCAGCGCCGCCAGCGCTTTTTCCAGATCATCCTCGTTAAAAATAGGATGGGTTTCAGCTTCCATGACGCTTTACTGCTCGGGCCCCGTTGTTTTCAGTTTCTCTAAAATCGCCCGTGCTTCCTCTTTTTTACCTGCCGCCATTAAGGTTTGTCCCAGTAAGTAGTTAGCTTCGTGGTTGCGGGGATCGATGCTCACCGCGTGCCGCAGAATGCCTTCCGCATTGGTTACATTGCCCTGCTTCAGGTAACACTTGCCCAGCAAAATATAAGGTCCGCTGAACTCCGGGTTCAGCCATACCGCCCTTTGCAAATGCGGCACCGCCTGGTCCCACTGCTCTTTACGCGTATAGGCGTCTCCGAGCCGGTACCAAGCTTTGCCCAGATCCGGATTCAACTCCAGCTCTTTTTGCAGCTCCGCAATGGCCTCATCCGGACGCCCGCGAAAAATAGCGATTTCACCCAACAGGAAGTGAGCTTCGGGCAGCTTGGCGTTCAGTTGCAAGGCGGCTGATATCTCCTGGGCCGCTTCATTATCAAAATCCTTTTTCAAAAGCATCTGCGCCGCCAGCAGATGACCGGCAGCCGATTCGGGAGGCACTCCAAAGAGTCGCGCAAATGCCGCTTCCGACTTGCCGGGTTGTTTCAGTTGCAGGTAAGCGTAGCCCAGCATGTAGTTTGCTTCGTTGCTGGCAACCTCTTTTTCGAGCCACGGAATGGCTTTCGGCGCTTGCGAAAGCATGAAATAACTCTGTCCGATGGAGAGCACGGATTCTTTGTATTCCGCGCTTCCGGGCTTCTCCTCTTGAACGGCCGTCTCAAACTGCGAAATCGCTTCGCTGTATTTTTGAGATTTATACAGTTCAAGTCCGCGCCGGTGAGCCTCATTAGGCTGATCTCCTGTGACAAGTACGAGTAACAACGCAACGCCCGACGACAGCATCAGTTCTAGAGTACAAGCACGGCTTTAGCTTGTGTTCAACAATACAGGGCTAAAAGCTCCGTAAGGTCTCCCGGCAAAATTTTCAGCTAACATTTACCTTCTAAATCGTCTACACTAGTCACAGGTGTGAGTTGAAGCTTTCCGGCTCAGTAGGCCGGATTGTTCTTATTGCTTTCCAAGGAGAGGGTATGGTTAGTTTTCGCAAAGGGTGGTTTTTCTCCCTCTGTTTTGCGCTGACTTTATTGTTAGGGGCTGTCAGCCCGGCAAGCGCGCAACAGGTTTTCGGAAGAATTTTCGGAACAGTCACCGACGCTACGGGCGGCGCTGTTCAAAATGCCAAGGTCACCATCACGGACCAGCAAAAAGGCACGCAGGTTGTCATCAATACCAACGAGTCAGGCAACTATGACCGTAACCAATTGATTCCAGGCACATATTCAGTTTCCATCGAAGCGCCTGGGTTCAATACATTTCTGCAAAAAGATATTCAAGTGCTGGTGGATAATTCCAACAAAATTGATGCCGCGCTGCAAACAGGCAACGTTCAGCAGACGGTGGAAGTGACCGCCGCCGCGCCGACCTTGCAGTCGGACCGCGCCGACGTTCAGACCACGTTCACGGCGCAGGAGCTGGTCGATCTGCCTAGCTTAAACCGTAATGCGCAATCTTATATATTGCTTGCGCCCGGCACGTCGCGTGCCTCGTTTGCCCATGCATCGAGCGAAGACCCGCAAGGCAGCGTGCAGATTCAGGTGAATGGACAACACTTCAGCAGCACGGGCTACCAGCTTGATGGCACCATCAATCAAGATCCGATTTTGGGAATTGTTGTCATCAACCCCAATATCGATTCTTTACAGGAACAAAAAATCTCCACGCAGGACTATGATGCTGAGTTCGGCTACGTAGCCGCCGGTATTTTGAATGCCTCAACGAAATCCGGCACAAACCAGTTTCATGCCAGCGCTTTTGAATATTTCCAGAACAATAGCCCCGGCTTCTCTGATTTTGCAAGAAATCCGTTTTCCGAGCCGAATGGCCCTCCGCCGTTCAAGCGGAATCAATTTGGCGGTTCCCTCGGAGGCGCGATTATCAAAGATAAGTTTTTCTACTTTGGCGACGCGGAATTAGTCCGGCAGGCGCTTACCGGCTCGGTTACAACAGTGGTGCCGACCGCACTAGCGCGCACTGGTAATTTCAGCGAGTATCTGGCGGCAAGTCCCAACAACGCTATTTACGATCCTACGACCGGCGTTCAACCTGGACCCGTTGGGCAGCCCACTGTGGCGAATCTAGGACAAGGGCGCACACAATTTCCGAATAACACGATTCCCACTAATCGGATCAGCCCTCAGGCGCGGGCGCTTTTGAATTATTTCCCTCTGCCAAACCTGGCTGCCAGCAATCCATTGGCCCCGAACTATGCTGCATCCGGCGCTGAATCCCTTCAACAGAATAAATGGGACACTCGTGAAGATTACTTCATGAACGAGAAGACCACTTTCTTTGGGCGTTACAGCAATCACCAATTTCAGCAGAGCGCGGTGGGAGCTTTTGGTAATTTAGCGGGTGGACCGGCTTTTAACGGCGTTAACTTTGCCGGAAATTCTTTCGTTCGCAATCAAAGCGTCGCGGTTGGAACGACCCATACGTTTAGTCCGAATGTGGTGAATGAATTCCGCTTCGGCTATATGAAATACAATGTGCAAACAACGCCGAACGGAGTGGGGCAGCCTCTCTCCGCGCAAGCGGGTATTCCAGGCACTAACCTTGATCCTTACTACACTTCGGGTCTGTCCTACTTCAATTTTGGGGTGACAAGTCTTGGTTATTCTCTCGGAGCAAATCAATGCAATTGCCCGCTGACGGAAGATGAAGGGCAGTACCAATTTACGGATAACCTGACGAAGATCGCAGGCAACCATACTTTTAAATTCGGCGCTGATATTCGCTACGCCAAGAACCTTCGGGTTCCCAGTGATGCGCATCGCGCGGGTGAGTTTACCTTCAGCTCCGCCACAACAGGCGTTGTTGCTCCAGGGACTTTGACGGCAACTGACGGCCTCTCGTTTGCCTCCTTCCTTTTGGGAGACGTGGGTGGTTTTGCCCGTTATGTGAGTAACACTACTAACGCCGCCGAGCATCAACGGCGCTGGTTTTTCTACGGCCAGGATTCCTGGCGTGCTACCCAAAAGCTGACTGTTACTTACGGTCTGCGTTGGGAGTTAGTGTTCCCGGAAGAAGTGAACGGCGCCGGCAATGGAGCGCAGCTTGATTTGAGAACCGGCTTGATTAATGTATTCGGCGTTGGGGGCGTCAGCGTTCATGGCGTGCAAAACATGAACTATCTGAACTTAGCTCCTCGCTTGGGAATCGCTTACCAGCTCAATTCAAAAACTGTGATCCGGGCTGGCTACGGCTGGTCCTATGGAATGGGTACTTTTGGCGCGACATTTGGCCATAATGTCACTCAGAACCCGCCGGTTTTGTTCAATCAGACTCCGGCGACTCAGGATGGAGTGAACTTTGAAAGCGTTTTCACTCTCAATCAAGGACCGCCCTCTCCGAATGGTCTGTTTACGGTAAATTCTAACGGACAGTTCCTGCTTCCAAATGGCGTCGGCGCAAAGGCCAGACCTCTGGATGTGCGTCTTCCTCGAACGGAAGCTTATAATTTCACCGTTGAACGACAAATTGCTTCAAATACGTCAGTGTCAGCCGCTTATGTTGGTAATGTCGGCCGGCATGTGGGTCCCGGCTCCGGTGACGGATTCAACTACAACGTAAATCAGCAAGCCTTTATACCTGGCTTAACGAACCTGAACTTAGCGTATCCTTTCTACTCAAAGTACGGTTGGACTCAGGGAATTGATATTTACTGTCAATGCTTGAACAACGAATATAATTCGTTCCAAGTGCAATTGAAGCGTAATTACGCAAGTGGATACGGTATTCAGGCGAGCTACACTTACCAAGTGGCAACGGCTATCGCCGCTGACGCTTTTGCTATTCTCTATGACCGGCCACTCGCAACCGGTCAGGAAAATAGCTTGCCAAACCATGAATTAACGATTGCGCAGAACTTTGACATTCCCTTTGGAAGAGGTCGCCGGTTTGGGAAAAATGTCAATCGGGCCGTCGATGCAGTTCTTGGGGGATGGAATGTCAGCGGCATCACGACATTCTACAGCGGACTGCCTTTCACGCCAACTTTGAGCGGTACAGCTACAGCTAACTTGCCTTACACGGGAGATAATACAAGACCCAACCTAGGTACTGGTAGCCCTTATGCCGCGAATCAGAGTCGGAATCAATGGCTGAACATCGGCCCTGGGGGTACCCTGAGCAGCGCATTTGCGGTTCCAGCAGCGAACACATTTGGCAACTACGGTTTCAACACCCTTCGTGGTCCCATCTTTATCAATCAGGATATTGATCTGTCCAAGAACTTCAAACTAACGGAGCGGCTTACCTACCAGCTCCGTGGTGAAGCCTACAACATCTTCAATCACTCGAACCTCGGCCTGCCAAACGGTAACGTGGTCGGTGATCCTAACGGCGGAACCATCACTGGTCTTGCTTACGGCTACAACATGCGCCGCCTGCAATTCGCCATGCGCCTGGACTTCTAGGCCCGGCTACCAAAACTTAAAAAAACAAAGGGGGAGCAGTTAACTGCTTCCCTTTTGCTATAAAAAGTTATCCGAAAGGCGATGGCTCACTATCTCGGCGGGGTCGACAGTTCACAGGAAACGCCTGACCCAAAGTATCGAACCGAATTCGGAGATATTATTGCCGAAAAGTTAAGGAAGCAAGGCCTCGACATTCCCTAAGTGATGCTGACCGACACAGGTCCTCTTATTGCCCTGATCGACCGGAAGCAATCTGTTCACAATGCTTGTTGGAAGGTACACGAATCCGCTGATCTTCCGCTTGTGACAACATAGCCGTGTTCTCCAAGGCTATGCATATCCTCGGACGCTTAGGTGGTTGGCACCCCAGTCGCTGCTTTGGGGCTTTATGGAAAAACGCGGGTTGGCTCTCCACATTTCCAGCGCTGAAGAAATAGAGCGTATGCGCGAATTGATGGAAAAGTATAAAGACGGTCCTATGGGTTTGGCCGATGCTTCCCTGGTTGCTGCCGCTGAAAGGCGACAGATTCGCCGCATTTTTACCCTTGACAGTGACTTTCGTATTTATCGCGCTCACGGTCAGGAGCCGTTCGATGTAGTGCCTTGAAAACTGTTGCAGATGGGCGATTATTCGCTAATGACTTCTATTTCGATCCTTCGCTGGCTTGTTTCTTCAAAGCAAGTCCCTTCGCCGAATCGGGATGAAAGCGAAGCACATTTTCAATAGCGTTTTGAGCTCTCAATATATTTCCTGTTTGCAAAAAGGCATAAGCTAGATTCAGACATGGCGCTGCAAGACCCGGATCTATTTTGATCACGCGCTGCCAAAGTTGAATGGCATCAAAAATCTTGTTTTCTGTGGCTAAGTGCTGTCCTAAGTTTGTCAACGCCAGCGTATTTTGGGAATCAACGCGGAGCGCCTGCCCATAGAGCTTGACCGCGCTTTGAGGATCGCCCGCCAGATCATTGAGATAGCCTAAATTCGACAGTACCTCCGCATCATCCGGCGCTGTTGGGAGCGCTTTTTTCAGGGCTGCGAACGCCCGCAGGTAATCGGACTCCTGGTGAGTGCGCGAAGCAACATCCATATAGGCCAGCGCCAGATCACGTGGATTTCCCGTGCCGGGCCAGAAAGGGATTAAATCCGGGGTTCCGTTCTTTGGGTCAGGCTTTTCGGCTCGGTCGCGCCTGATCGAGTGGTCGGTAAAGGCCGCGTGTAGCCCATCAATGGCCTGACGTTTCGGCATATGACACGCTATGCAGTTATCCGCCTCGGCGGCACGCGCCTCTGTCTTTGCCGTGCAACTAGTCTCGTTATGGCAGGTGAAGCATTTCGCTTTGAAATAGGCCGGTTTTTTCTTTGCTTCGGGTTCCTGATGAGGATCGTGGCACGTCCCGCACCACATTTTGTCTCCGCTCATCCTTTTGCAGCGGCTCAGCCATAATCCCTCGAAGTGGCCAATGACTTTCAAATTGTCCGGATCGGGTGAGGACCATATAAACGGCACAACATGGTCGGCTAGCCGCTGTCCAGCAATAAAAGCGGATGCATTCGGTTTTTCCACCCTTGCCTCTCCGGTCAAATGGCATTGAGCGCATACACTGTCCCGCTGTACCGGCTGGAGCTTCGCTGGATTCAGAATGCCCGAAGGTGCATTCTCGTGACCGGGAGTGAATCGGGCAACGTGTGCGCTACCGGGTCCATGGCAACGTTCGCAGGAAACCGCCCCTTCCGAAAAAGGTTCTTGTCCGGTCGATCCGCTGGCGTGGCAGTCAAGACAGGACTGCTTGATTTTCCGGCCCAGGAAAATCGTATGCTCCTTTTCATATCCGGGCGCCATGTCCCACTGCCGCCGGTTTGTGTAATAGGCAACAGGCGCCTGGAAAAGCATCTCGCCATAACGGTACATATACCCGCGTGCGTGGGTTCCCGAGCCGATATAGTATTCCAGCCTTCTCGTCCCTGAGATGGAAGGCTCCTCTGCCGTTGAGGACTTGCTGTAAGTAAGAGAAAGACCCGCCTCATCCGCCTGTAAACGGTATTGCGTTCCCGATAAAGAATGCTGGAAAGATCCAGGTTTCGGCTGTTTTGCGGCTCCCGTCTCTACTTTGCCGCTGGCGTTGCCCATGGCGGTCTTGAAATAAGCGCGAGAAATCTCCGCATGGCAACTGGCGCAAGCGCGGCTCCCTATGTATTCTGCTTTGTCAGGCGTGCTCTGAGGAAATATCGTCAACGGCAGCAAAACAATGCAGCATAGCCTGATAGGCTCATAGATTTTCAAGTAATTCCTTTTTTCTCCACCACCCGGTCTATGCTGACAATTGCAAGCCTTTATTGAAGTTTATCCTGTAAATATGACAGTCGAAGCAATCAAAGCCGCTATACAGGAACTTTCTAAACCAGACCGCCAAGATCTAGCAAATTGGTTTGACGAGTTGGAAGAGCAGGCCTGGGATGCCGAGATGGAATGTGATTTCTCTCCCGGTGGACGCGGCCATGATCTCGTGAAGCGCATCAATGGCGAGATCGATAAAGGAAGTTTTGGTCCGCTTAACAAGGGTCTGCGCCAGGACTAGAACTGCGCTTCACTTCACAAGCCCTACCAGAGTTTTGGGATCTGTATTGTACTCTCCCGATTGAGATTCGCAAGCAGGCTCAAAAACAATTTCAACTTTTTCTTCAGAACCCCTTTCACTCCTCGCTTCACTTCAAGCCAGTAGGCGCTTTCTGGTCTGTACGAGTTTCGCGTTCCTATCGTGCGCTCGCTGTACGCCGTGAAAATCAACTCTTTTGGTTCTGGATCGGCTCGCATCGCGCTTATGAGCAGCTTCTGGCAAAGTGAAGAGCCGCTT
Organism: uncultured Bryobacteraceae bacterium; assembly: GCA_964249105.1. GTDB lineage: Bacteria > Acidobacteriota > Terriglobia > Bryobacterales > Bryobacteraceae > Bog-105. The sequence goes on from CAXUBB010000021.1 coordinate 11,303, forward strand.
TCTAACCCATCCCTTTTCCTTCCACCGCCGTCACGACCCGGTTAACGCCCATGCCCGCCAGTTTGTCCACCTGTCCGCTGGGCCAGTGAATCTCCAGGTCCACTTTGGCGGCTTTCGCCAGGCCGAAATGCACGCGCAGGTCGCTTTGTGAAATGTAACTCCCACCGCTCCGCACTTCATCCATTTGCTGGTGTTCGCCTTCCGGCTTGCAGTAGATCCGTGCGCCGATGCCGGAGCGATTCGATTTCGTTCCGACCGTCTTGACCTTGATCCAATTATTTTTCAGCGTGCTGTCGCAGCGAAGCAACTGCGGCACGTCATTGACGCAATTGACGACGATGTCCAGGTCGCCATCATTATCAAAGTCACCAATGGCGCAGCCGCGTCCGGGAACGGTTTCCAGAATTCCCGGCCCGGCGTCCATCGACACATCCGCAAATTTGCCGTTTCCTAAGTTGTGGTACAAAACTTTTCGTTCCCGGTATCCTGACTCGCTTGCTTTTTCGCGCACTTCCGGGTAGACATGCCCGTTGCAGGTCAGGATGTCCGGCCAGCCGTCGTTGTCGTAGTCGAAGAAACAAGCGCCCCAGCCGAGAAATCGCGTATTCCGCCCTAGGCCGGATTGAAATGTCATGTCCTCGAAATTTACGCCGCACAGGTTTTTATACAAGCTAGACGTATCGCCCGAGAAGTTCGTTTTGAAGATTGCCAACTTGCAGTCACCAAACGCGTCCGCCGCTGATACGCCCATGCCTGCCTGAGTCTTGCCATCCGCTCCGAACGCCACGCCGGCTTCGAGAGCGATATCGGTGAACGTGCCGTCATGATTATTTTTGAAGAGCGCCGAGGGCGCTGAATCGTCAGCTACGTAGATATCCGGCCAGCCGTCATCGTCGAAATCACCGACCAGCACGCCGAGTCCGTACGTGCCTTGCTTTTTGGTGATCCCCGCTTTCTCTGAAACATCCGTGAAGGTGCCGTCGCCGTTGTTATGGAACAAAATATCCTTGCCGCCTTGCAGCCCGCCACCACCAACCCTTCATAGAGGCACGGCCCGCTCTCGGGCAGGGGCGCCGTTTTCGGGTCGAAGTCGATGTAATTGGCAACGTATAAATCCAGATGCCCGTCGCGGTCATAATCGAGAAAGGCGCATCCGGTATTCCAACGCTTCAGGCCTGTTGTTGTGCGAGTGGTCACTCCCGCCTTGACCGCCACATCCGTAAATGTGCCGTCGCCGTTGTTGTGATAGAGCGCGCAATCGCCCCAGTAACTGACAAACAGATCCTCATGTCCGTCATTGTTGTAATCGCCTACGCACACGCCCTGTCCCCAGCCCGTGCGGGCTAGCCCGGCTTTTAAGGTGACGTCAGTAAATGTGCCGTCCCGATTATTTTTGTAAAGGCGGCTGATCGGCTCCATTCCCTTGGCATACTTCGCTTCGAACCTGGCGCCGTTCACAAAAAAGATGTCGAGCCAGCCGTCATTATCGTAGTCGAAAAACGCGACGCCGCAGCCAGTTGTCTCCAGCAGGTATTTGTTGCGCGACTCCGCGCCAAAAGTTGTCTTGGCGTTTAAGCCGGCTTGCCGGGCCACGTTGACGAATTGCACCGGCAAGGGCGCACCCCGCAGCAATTGGTCGAACGAAAAAACAGGCAAAGACGCGCACAGCGACTTCACGAAACCCCGGCGAGAAACCATACCCTTCTAGTTTCGCGGTTGCGTCGTGGGGGATTTCGAAGCGGGCAGGGGAGTGGGCATGGTTCCGCCTCGCATACCCTGTTCCAGCGTGTTTGCCAGTTGCGATTCCTTGTCGCGCTTCAGCCGCGCTCCCGTGGCGAACGCTTCCTTGCTGCCTGCGAGATCGCCCTTGATCCGCAGAATTTGACCGAGCGTATTATACGGTCCCGGCGTGCTGGAGTCCAGGCGTATGGCCTCTTTCAGTTCCGGAATCGCGCCGTCCAGATCTCCGCTTTGCTTCAGCGCAATGCCCAGCATGTAATGCGCCTCCGCGTAGTCGGGGCGTATGGCCAGAGCCGCCCGCATCTGCTCGGTCGTGCCTTGAAAATCGCCTATCTGCCAGTCCGTAATGCCGAGCGTGTAATGCGCTTCAGGCAGAGACGGATCGAGCCGGATGGTCTCCTGAAACTCTTTCTGCGCGGGCTCAATCTGGTCTCTCATCTTTAACGCAATACCCAGATCATAATGAGCCGCGGGCGAGTTCGGGTCATCGGCCAGAGCCTCGCGGAAAATCGCAGCCGCCTGATCAAAATCCCCCTTCTTCAAATACGCATAACCTAAGTTCACCCGCACGTTCGCATTCTTCGGGTCGCGTTTCAAAATCGATTGCAACTCCTCGATAGCCCGGTCTGCCTGCCGCGTCTCAATCAGGACGGTCGCATATTCGCTTCGCGTGTTGTCATCCGCCGGACGGAGCTTCACGGCCTGCTCGTAAGCCTTCACCGCTCCGGCCAAATCCCGATTCTCTTGTAAGGCGCGGCCTAATAAACTCCAGGCGTCTGCTTTCGTGGGATCTATCTCAACTGCCTGCCGCAGTTCCGCAACCGCTTTCTCGCCATGGTCCGTTTGCAGATAGGCCGATCCCAAACGATACCGGTAATCAAAAGTCCGAGGAGATAACCGGGATGCCTGTTCCAATTCCGGCATCGCCTTGTCATAATCCTTAGTTAGCCACAGCGCCACCCCCAGGTGATAATGCGCCGACGCATACTTTTCATCCTTGGCGATCGCCTTGCCGAAACAATCAACCGCTTCGTTTCTGCGCCCTAAAGCGGCATACAGAAACCCGATTCTGTCTTCTGAAGCCGCTGAAATCGACGGCTCTTTCAAAGCTTGGTCCAGCGTGGCGAGCGCTTCTAAAGTGTTACCGCTCCGGGCTTGCTGCTCGGCGCGAGATGCCAAATCTCCCGCCTGATCAGCCCAAACAGCAAAAGCAAACAGACAAAGACAAAAGAACTTCAAACACCGCCATTATAAGCGTTGGCAACAGCGTTTCAGGACGTCCGCGGGTAACCACAGCCAAGCGCACAGCATCCTATCTGACAAGCCGTGCCAATTACCAACCAAATTTCTTCCGCGCCTCGTGCCGCAAAAAATGTAAAACGCAATGCCAATTCGTTGAAATGGGCCCGACAGTTGCATCTCTGGCTTGGGGTATTCTTCGCGCCCGCTATTATCTTTTTTGCGCTCACGGGCGCGCTACAGACTTTCAGCTTTCATGAATCACAGCCGGGCAGCGCGTATCAGCCGCCCGTCTGGATTCAGAAGTTGGCGCAACTTCACAAGAAGCAAACCATTCAGATCCGCCAAAGACCGCCAGCCCCGCCTCAAGGGCGTCGCGAGGAGCGTGAGATCTCACGGCCCAAGCCACAACAGCCGCTATCGACGACGCTGCTGAAATGGTTTGTCTTGCTCATGGCTTTGGGACTCATAACGACATCCCTGCTCGGCGTCTATATGGCTTTTCAATACAATCGGGACCGTCGCGTGATCTGGGTCTTGCTCGCGCTTGGAACGGTGATGCCGATACTTTTCATCCGGTGAGATCTGGCCTGCTTCTGCCTAAACGACGCGCACCATGTGATCCGGGCAGGAAAGCTGGGTTTGCTCGTAAATTTGCTGCGGCAGATCCCAACCATACTTCGCCAGAAACGGAACAATCGAATAGAATCGTTCCTGCAAGTGCCGCTGCGGATAGACTAAGTTCAGTAGATAGTCGGCATCGCGAACCGCCCGTTGATCCCGGCGCATGGTTTCCCGCGCCGTCTTGCCCGCGAGTTTGTCCACCTGATACGAAATTTTGGCGATGCTCTTCTCGGCGGCTGATGACAGAGTAGGGTCAAATTGCAGCAGCTTCTCCCGCAAGCCGCTCAAAGCGCCAGTCAAATCCGAACGCAGCGACGATAATTCATTTCTTAAATCATGCGGTACCAGCGCCCTGGCAATCGCGCTCTTGACACGATCCTGGGAATCCAGCAGGTTTTCCACCTGCAACCCATACCGGGTCAAGAGCTTGCTGGCCCGCTCATCCAGCAAGGTAAAGCTGTTTCGCGGATACACCACCGGCATGCGCCGCAGCAAACGCTCATATAGCACTTGACTCTGGGCCAGATAAGCGACTTCAGCAGGGCCGCCCACGTAAGCAACCGTCGGCAACAAATAATCCTGCATGACAGGCCGTAGCAGCGCGTTTGGCGACAACTGCTCCGCCGAGCCGCGCAACTCAGCCGCGCTGAAAAAACGGTCTTTAACGCTGAACTTTCCATCTTTGTACTTAAGCGCCGTTCGGCGACCGTTCTCCAGATGGAATAATAAGGACGAACCCGTATCCAAATGTACCTGCGCGTGATAACCCGCCGCTTCCAGTTCCGCTGTTCGTCGGCGCAGCGCATCGGTAAGCTCGGGTATGCGCTCCGCTGCTTCTCCTAAAAAGGGGGCGCTCACGCTGCGAACGGCAGGCGTCAGCGGGTCCAAGTAAATCAAATCAAACTCTTGCAGCAGGTCTTTTAAGAAAGAGTGAAAAGCAGCGCCGTACGTTGCTCCTGAATGATAGTGTTCCGCTACCTTACGCAGAATTTCAGGAGCAAACGGGAGATCTCCCAGCGCCCTCTGTAACTCGCCGATTGGTAAATCACGGATCTCGACACTGCCGACCGGAACATTGCTTAAGCTGCCCGGTTTTAAAGCTATTTTCGACGGCGTTGCGAGGGTATCGAAAACCCATGCATGATCTACTTCCGCCAGATCATGGTCTTCCGTTGCCAGCCAGAAGACGGGAACTGCCCGCACACCCTCCTGTTGAAGCTGCCTTGTGATTTTGACAGCTGTGAGAGCCTTATAGACCGTATACGCCGGACCGGATAGCAAACCCACCTGCTGGCCTGTCACCACAGCCACCGTTCCAGGCTGCGCTAATTGATCAAGCGACGCCGATTCGGGATTCCCCGCGCGCAGCGCCGCGACGATCTGGGCCCGGCGTTCAGGGGGAAACTGCATCTGGCGCGCCGCGCCTACCAGCTCGTCCCAGCGCGAAAAATCATGCGGATAAAAGTTGCTTACCCGTTGAAAATGGTAAAGATAATCCCCAAAGAGCTCCCTAGTGCCAGGAATGTTAGTTTGACGAACACACGAAGACTCCATAGGTGATGGTGCAGTATGAGGATGATAACCTGCTGACGAAAGTTACGAAAGTTTCGCATTACGGGAGAGAATAGGGATAGCCCATGGACGAACAGGAATTTAGAACGCGCGCCGACAGCGCGTTGCAATCTCTTTACCGCAAACTTTCCGCCGCTTCGGACCGCTACGAATTTGAGCCTGACTTCAATGCCGGAGCGCTGGCAATTGAGTTTGAGGAGCCGAAAGCCAAATTTGTCATCAGTCCAAACGCGCCGGTCAGTCAGATCTGGGTTTCGGCGCACTCGAAAAGTTTTAAGCTTGCCTGGAATGACGGACGACAAGCCTTTGTGCTTCCTGAAACGGATCAATCGCTCGACGAACTGATCGCCTCGGCTATTAGCCGGCAGACCGGCGAGGAGGTTCGGCTATAACCGCTGTGCCGGGCGTCTACATTTCATACCCGTTCTGCAACCAGAAGTGCAGCTTTTGTAACTTCGCCTCGGATGTTTACCAGCCTGCAAGCCGGTCGCTCTATGAGCAGTCTCTTTTGAAGGAAGTTGTCTCTTATCGGTGGGATGACCTGCCGGATACGGTTTATTTCGGCGGAGGCACCCCGAGCTTAATGGCTCCCGATGTATTGGACGACATCATGCGAGCCCTCCCGAAGAGCCGGCTATCTGAAGTTACGCTGGAATGCGCTCCTGGAACGATCACAAGGGAAAAAGTAGATCGTTGGATTCAAGCCGGGATCAATCGCATCAGCTTGGGTGTTCAGTCATTTAACGTTACTGAACTTCGCAGCACGGGCCGCCGCCACACGGCTAAAATCGTCGAAAGCGACTTGGAACTTCTTCGGGCCGCCGGCATCCGCAATATCAATCTCGACCTGATCGCCGGGCTGCCGCACCAGACACGCGGCTCCTGGGGCGAATCCCTTGACTGGATCGAACGCCTCGATCCGCCGCATGTTTCCGTTTACATTTTCGAGGTGGATGAAGACAGCCGCCTCGGTCAAGAAGTTCTGCTCGGCGGCAGCCGGTACAGCGCCCGCACGCTTCCGAGTGATGATTTAACCGCCGAGCTGTATGAGATGGCTGTGAGCCGTCTCGCCCGTGGCGGTTGGGAGCGCTACGAAATTTCTAACTTTGCCCGTCCTGGCCGGCAGTCCCGCCACAATCTGAAATACTGGCAGCTCGAACCATATATCGGCTTCGGGCTGGATGCTCATTCCTTTGACGGCCAGTATCGCTGGAGCAATCCCGATACGCTCGACCAGTATTTGCATTCCCAGAATCGTTCACCGAAAGAAGAAGTAAACCGCCTGGAAGAGCGCTTTTTTGTCGGACTTCGTTTGCTGCGCGGCATTACCCCCACACCGGAAGAGCGGCGGAAATTTGCCGAGCCCATCGCAAAGTGGGCGAGCGCCGGCATGCTGGAGGATGAAGGTGGCACTCTGCGGCTCTCTCCCGGAGGGGTGCTCGTTTCAAACGAGATATTTCAGGACTTTATTGCCGTTTAAGGAAGCGTCGGTTGCGGTTTTGCCGCCGGTTTACTGGCGGCTGGTTTTGCGTTTAGATGGTCGAAGTTCAGAAGGGCGTTGAACACCATCGGGTAGCTGCCGATGGTCTCGCCGCGATATACCGGATTATTCGCAAAGAGCAGCACGTTCCCCTTGCCGAGGTGCGCGTTTACCACAACGGCATGCTCCTCAATCGAGTCGCCGCCTTCCAGCAGCCCCGAAAGCAAGAGCCCTTTCCGCTCCGCATAGCGGAAGATGACATTCGGGCGATATTCCGCCGGAATGACATACGGATTGTTGCGCGCCTGCTCCTCATTGAGCGGCGTGGACTGCCAGGGTTTAGGCGACGGAAGCGGCTCCGCCTGCACCACGGAACGATCTTCGGGAACATCTTCCTCGCCCGGACCACCCCGGCCCGTGGGCCGCTTATATTGCTTGTCGGTTGGAATCTGGCGGTTCATGCTCAGATTGCTCACGGTGAATGACATTCCATCGGCGCTGTAAACACCGAGGTGCGGGCCATAACCGTACGCCACGGGTTGTGATTGGTCTACCAGGACCGCGCCTAATACGCTTCCCACGACTTTGTCGTTATGGCGCAGCGTCACAAACACGCCCGGCGCGAAACCTTCCTCAACGGCAAACTGGGCGGTGTCTTCGCACGTAATCAGCAAACCGCCTCCTTCGACAAACTCCCGCAGATGCGCTAAGCCGGAAAAACCAAGTCCCGGACGCATGTCATCGGTCTGATCTGTTTTATCGAGATTCGGCGTGAGCGCTGTCTTCTTCCAGGGAACAACGTTCCCCCACATGGGCGTGCCATTGACAATCTGCTCCGCCGATGCGCGTCCAACGGGCGCAAAGATAATGACGTCATACTTGGACCGCAGATCGGGTTCGCGAGAGACCGTCTGCGTGCTGATGTATTCAAAAGGAACGTGCAAGCGGTCAAAAGCCTGACGCCACCAGCCCTCTGTTTGCGTGCCCAGCCAGGTGTGCATAAAAGCGATTCGTGGAGCCGCGGCGGGATGAGTGCGGACACTCGGGCGCGCGGACAACCCGTATGCCGTGAGCGTAAGCTCTTTTAACAATGACTGCAGGCGGGGGTCGTCCACTTGTTCCAGCAGCAGCGATCCTGCTCCGAAATGCCGCCCACTGCTTTCAAATCCTTCCTCCGCGACGGAGATTGTTGCTCCTTTCAACAAATAAGGAATAGCCGCCAGCGTAACCTGGCCCGAATTGTTGATGGCATATAAACTTCCTTGTCCGTTAATCGGGCTTTTGATCTGGCCGAAGTCCGCGACTCGCTCCATCTTGGCTGAAAGAATAGAGCGATCCGTGACGCGCACGGCTTTGGCGTTAAACAAGTCCGGAAATGACCAGCCCGTGTCATCGTAAGGGCGCTTCTGCGGATCATCCGGCGCCCAATACTGGCGGTCCAGGAGAGCATCAGCCGCCCGCGAAAAAGGCTGGTCCATGCGAATGACATAACTCCCGGCGGGAAAGTTTTGTGACTTTGGAGACTTTGCTTTATCATCATTGTCGTCCTCCTCGTCCTCGCTATGTTTTTTATGAGCGGATATCGGTAAAGCGACGGAAGCCGCCTCGGTCAGCCGATTGATTTCCACGTGCTGCGTCGCCATCACTTTTAACAATTGAATCTGCCGGTTGAAAGATGCCTCATCCGCCGGAAACACGTAAGCAGCCGGACCGGCATTCTGCGGCTTCGCAATGGATCGCTTGCTCTTCTCGTAGTAGTTGTGAAGAAAGTGCTGACCGTTCTGGGCGAAATACGAGAGCGTGGAGAGCAAGGCGGTTTGCTCGTAATTATTGTTGTCGCGCTGTGACCAGACCACCACCGGATACGGCGGGTTCTGCCGGTACCAGGTCCGTGAATACTGATCGGGAGAAAGGATGCGCTTCTCCGTATCCGCGCCGCCATTTCCGAACGTTTCGTACAAGCGGCTGATGCCGTTGTGCATCCCCGCCAAAAACATCAGGTAGCCAGGGCTCCAGGTGTCGAAATTTCCATGAGTGAACGCGCCCGGCATCCCGAAGTTCTGTAGCTGCTGAACGTTGTTCCATCCCAACGCCGCCCATTCATCGGCCAGCATGGGATCGATCCAGGCGTTATAAGGCCCATCGCCCACCGTGTTGTCGTACAGGAACGGCACTGATTCATGCAGGTCATGAAGCACCTGCGCATGCCAGCCTAGATAAGTGTTCAGGACATTTTTAGTAAGGTCCAGCGTCATCGCCATGGCGTCACGATTGTTATCGTGCGCGACGTAGTGCCCCCAATACACCAGCCGGGGCCAGTTCTCTCCCGGATGCGCTTTGTGCCACCGGTAGATATCCACCATCCGGTCCCGGCCATCCACCTCGACCACGGGCGTAATGAGCGTGATCATGTGCGTGCGAATGTACTGAATATAGGGCGCATTATCGACGGCCAGCCGGTAGGCCAGTTCCATGAGCGCTGTCGGCGCGCCTGTTTCCGGCGAGTGAATGGTGCCCGTAATGTAATAAACCGGAAACGATTGCGCGACCAGACTTTCCGCTGTAGCGTCATTCATCCCGATCGTGCGGGGGTCGGCCAACTTGGCGAGCCGCTCTCCATTTTCTTTTAGCTTTGCCAGCAATGATTCGTCCGCCACCGCCGCGGCGATCATCTCCCGCCCTTCTTCCGTATGCCCGATGGTGAAGACTTTCACCCGAGGGCTGCTGTCCGCCAGGATACGGAAATATCGATACACGTCTTCCGCGTACGGCAGCATGTCCGGCGCTCCGGCTACATCACCCAGTATCTTTACCGGCGTCGGCACTGTTTTTGAAGCCGGTAGATAGTTTGTCAGCGGTGAATTGAGCGCTGTTCCGGTGGTGTATTTCGCAATCCCCTGCGTGTACGACTGGTCCACGGGTTGCTTCGGGTCACGCGCCCACTGGCCGCTGCCGGGCATCTGCATTTGAGCGGGAAGAGGCAGCGAAAGGACAAGCAGGGAGAGAGCAAAAGAGAATGGCAGCCGCATAAGAGCGATTTGGATCAATCGAAGGATAGCAGGACGCCCGGTATGCTTTCTATATGGCCGATCAGCGCTTTATTGATCTCCGCAGTGATACCGTGACCCGCCCCAGCGCCAGAATGCGCGCAGCAATGGCAGCCGCCGAAGTGGGAGACGACGTTTATGGCGAAGATCCGACTGTCAATCGTCTGGAAGCGCGGGCGGCGCAAACCTTCGGCAAGGAAGCGGCTCTCTTTGTGCCCACCGGAACTATGGGCAACACCATTGCCTTAAAGCTTCATACCAAACACGGCGAGGAGATTATCTGTGAAGCGCGCTCGCATATCGTCGATTGGGAGCTTTCCATGATGGCCTGGTTTGCGGGCTGCGCGCCGCGCGCTATTCCAACTGCGGACGGCCTTCTGACCTGGAAGGAGATTGAAGCCGCTCTACGGCCCAAGGGTCCGCACAACGCGCCCACTACGCTGGTCTCGCTGGAAAATACGCACAACATGGCGGGCGGAACGGTTTATGATCTTCCCGTTATTGATGAGATCTGCGGAGAAGCCCACGCTCGCGGGCTTAAGGTTCACGTGGATGGCGCACGCATCTTCAACGCTTCCGCCGCGACAAATATCCCTGTGTCACGCATGGCGCGTCATGTGGATTCCGTAATGTTCTGCTTATCCAAAGGGCTCGGCGCTCCGGTTGGCTCGCTGCTGGTCGGCGGAGCGGATGCTATCGCGGAAGGACGGCTCTACCGCAAGCGTCTCGGCGGCGGAATGCGCCAGGCCGGTGTGCTCGCCGCCGCGGGTCTCATCGCTTTGGAAGAATCTCCGGCGCACTTGTCAATAGACCACGCCAACGCCCGCTTCCTGGCGGAACAAATCGCCGCTGTCGAGGGCATCACGCTCGATCCCTTCCGCGTCAAAACAAACAT
>CAXUBB010000021.1:21909-23325 GCA_964249105.1 uncultured Bryobacteraceae bacterium
TATCAGCCGCCTTCATATCGGAACGAAGGACTTCAGCCAGCAGCTCCAAGCACGCGGCGTTCTCGCCAACGGCATCAATGCCACTCACATGCGCATGGTGACTCATATGGATGCGACCCGCGCCGATTGCGAGTACGCCGCCAGTGTGTTGACCGAACTGGCCAGCGCCCGGTTTGCCGCAGTTGCCTGAAATTATTAAAAAAGAAACGGGAAGGCTGTATCTTTCGCCCTATCGTTGTTACTCTCCTGAATCCGTAAAGCGGTAAGCTGCTGATTGGGACCCCAACGCAAAATCTATAAATAGTCTATTCATGGTACGTTTCGTTTTTAGTAGTTGTATTCTTCTAGCGCTGATAGGCATCCTGGCGCAAGCGCAGTCTCTTGGAAATGCCGGCACAATCGAAATCTCCGTGCTTGATCCCACCGGCGCCGTGGTGCCGAATGCCAAGGCCACTCTGAGCAATCCCATCACGGGTTACTCGCAGTCCGCGCAAGCCGGTTCCGATCAAAAAATACGGTTCATCAATGTGCCGTCCAACCAGTATCACCTTTCCGTTACTTCCGCTGGCTTTTCCGCGTTCACTCAGGATGTGGCTGTTCGAACTTCGGTGCCGATCAAGGTTCAAGCTTCCTTAGCATTAGCCAGTGAAGCGACCACGGTGGAAGTAGAAGCCATGGGCGCTGATCTGGTTGAGAATGATCCTAACTCGCATGTGGATGTGGACCGTAACACCTTTTCGAAACTTCCGGTCTTTGACCCCGGAGCCGGTCTCAGTCAAGCCATTACGCTCAGCACCGGAGGCGTGGCATCTGATTCCAACGGCTCGTTCCACCCCTTGGGCGATCACGCGCAGGTTAGCTTCGTCATTGACGGCCAGCCGATCAGCGATCAGCAAAGTAAAGTGTTTTCCACGCAACTTCCGACCAGCGCCATCCAGAGCATGTCGCTGAATACCGGCGCTCCCAACGCTGAATTTGGCGATAAAAGTAGCTTGGTCGATCAGATTACAACCCGGTCCGGCCTAGGGGCCGGTAAGCAGTTCGGCAGCGTTGAAACGTACTATGGAAGCTTCGGCTCCACTGGCGGCGAGGTCAGTTATGGTTTAGGAAATGAAAAACTGGGCAACTTCATTGCGCTGGATGGTGCGCGTAGCGGGCGTTTTCTGGATAGTCCTGAATTTACTCCGTTTCATGATAAGGGCAATAATGAGACCATTTTTGATCGTCTCGATTATCAGCCGACCGCCATTGATGTATTTCACCTGAATATATTCACGGCGCGTAATTGGATACAGATTCCCAACAGTTACGATCAGCTCAGCCAGGATCAAAGGCAAAAGGTGGTGACCTGGAATTTTGCGCCCGGTTATCAGCACACCTTCAACTCCCAAATGCTGCTGACGGCCAATCTTTATG
>CAXUBB010000022.1:0-23022 GCA_964249105.1 uncultured Bryobacteraceae bacterium
GTTGATCACAGCACAGCGAATAGCGGGGTTTGGGACGAAAGCTTCAATATACACGTAGGTCCGCCATGTAATCCGGTGGGAGGGGGAAACAACGTGCCCGGAACAAGCAAGGGCACGTTCCTGAGCTACCAGGCTTCGATTTTCCAGGTGGCTGGAGGAACGTCAAGCGTTACTTTCCCTATCACAAATAGCGCCCAATTTTGTTATTACCGGACGTACACGCCGGGTCTTGGCCCAAATTACGAGACCCTTATTTCACAGATAACACTGTCGCTTGGGCCGCCCGTATTGCAGCCGTCGCAGACGGAGCTGACTATTCCGGCGGGCGGCAGCGCACCGCTGGGAATCAGTGCTTACATTCCGGGTTCATCCATCAATCCCTCATGGACGATCTCATCTGACCAAAGCTGGCTGAAGATAGTGCCCGCCCTGCCCTCCGGTTCGTCTTATGCCGGCTCTAAAGCCATCGTGCTGCAAGTTGATCCCACGACGCAGAATGGAAGCACGGCTACCCTGTCGATCGATACATCACCCTCATATGCAGCGCCATCCGTGGAGAACGGCCCGATTTCTGTGCCCGTGACGGTCGGCACTCCGAAAGCTGTTGCCAATGCGGGAATTCTTCTCTTTGGAGGCCAGAACAATCAAGACGCCGCCGAATGGTATGACCTCAGCAAGAAAACGGCCATTCCAGTGCAGCCCAACACGCCGAGACCTCTATATTCTACTGCTACGCTGCTGAACACAGGAAACGTTCTGATTACGGGTGGGACAACAAACATTCAATCCGGCACCGTGACGGCCACTGCAGAGCTGTATCAACCGGCGTCGTTCAGTTTCTTGAATACGGGCAACATGGCGACTGCGCGGGCGGCGCACACGGCCACCTTGCTGCCGGATGGCAAGGTGTTGATTGTGGGTGGTTTCGGCGCCGACGGAAAATCCCTTGCAAGCGCAGAACTGTACGACCCGGCTTCCGGTACGTTCAGCAGCGCGGGCATTTTGGCCGTCGTTCGTAGTTATCACACTGCCAGTCTGATCTCCGGCCCAGGCAAGCCGGCGCAAGTTTTGATCTATGCCGGCACTACCACCACTCCAGGAGTTCCGGACGATGGCTGGGAGCTCTGGGACGAGGAGAAGAACGCTTTTATCAACAGTGGAAAGATGGCCGCCGCGGTCTTTAACATGCCTCAACCCGTTGCCTCCTCGGATGGCATCCTTCACCTTACCGGCGGGATTGGATCCGATGGCCAGTACACCGCGCAAGAGCAGTTACTAGATCTGAGCGGCCCCTCCTTCCAATTTGGCGACAGCTTAAAGGTCCCGCGATCCAACCACACGCTGACGGCTCTACCGAATGGAGCGGGTTTGCTGGTGACCGGTGGGTCAACAGCGAGTTATCCCTACACCACCAGCACCGCGGAGATCAGAGACTCAGGAGGTTGGAATCTGCTCTCCGGCACGGCAGCCTGCCCCGGCAGCCCAGGCTGCATGCTTACTGCACGCTCAGGTCACACCGCGACGTTGTTGCCCGACGGCACAGTATTCCTGGTCGGCGGAAATGTTGAGGGTCCCAGCACCGAGATTTACGATCCGGCATCCAAGACGTTTACCGCCGGACCGCCCATCGCGAGCCGAATTGGCCACACCGCGACATTGTTGGTGACGACGATTACCACTCTAAGCAATACGCCCCTGTCTTCCACATTTGGGCAAAGCGTGCATCTGGCGGCTACTGTCACCTCGGCATTCGGCACGCCGACAGGGACAGTGCGTTTCCTGGACGGATCAACGGAACTCGGGTCCGCCCCGCTCGCTCAGGGTCAGGCCGGCATTGATGTCACAACGTTTTCGATCGGCTCGCACACGCTTACCGCAGTCTATGCCGGAGACGGCATCTCCAGCGGAAGTGTGTCACAGGCAGTAACACAAGTCGTCAGCGGCTCAACAACCAACACCAGCCTGTCAGTCTCGCCCAATCCATCGCAGTTCGGGTCTGAGGTAACCCTGACTGCCTCGGTCAGCGGAACGGACGGAACTGAAACTGTCACCGGCACTGTTATTTTCCGCGACGGCGGAACGCAGATTGCCAGCGCGAATCTTGCTAACGGCTCGGCGATGGCAAAAGTAAGCACTCTAAGCGTGGGTCAGCACTCTCTGACCGCGACGTACACCGGCAACGGGGAATGGCAGAGCAGTACTTCCGCCACAGTGGTCCAGACCGTCACGGCGGTGACGGCGGGCACGAAGACGACGCTCAGTTCAAACAACAATCCATCGACCACGGGACAGCCCGTTACCTTCCAAGCCCAAGTAAGCCCGATTTCGGGAACCGGGACGCCCACGGGGACGGTGAACTTCCTGGATGGCAACACTTTGCTAGGCTCAGGAAATCTGGCTTCCGGCACGGCTAGTTACACTGCCCCAAACCTGACACCCGGAACGCACGTGATCGTCGCCGCTTATGGAGGAGACACAAACAATGCGGCGAGTCAGTCAACGCCTTACACCCAAACCGTTTCCAGCCCGGGCGGCAAGGTGACGCCCATCGTAGATCTCACTGTCAATGGAAGCAGCAGCAACGCAACGGTTGAGGCTGGAGCCACAGTGACGTTTGCGGCGCGCATTCATGCCGCCCAAGGCTACCCGTGGCCTAACGGCAGCATTACCATCAGCGACAGCACCAACGGCGCTAACATTTACGGCTCAGCGAACGTCACAAAAGACCTGAACTCCAATGACGGCCTAGCGACAATCGTAACCACCGGGATTCCAGCGGGCGGCTATAGTCTGGTCGCTACCTATGGTGGAGATAACCAGGGCCTATATTACAACGGTGCCCGGTCCAATACGGTCTCGCTGACGGTGAGAGCAGGCCTGGGCGGACCGCCTCCACAACCCAGTCTGTCGATTCTTGCGACGCCGGGTGTGCGCACAGGGACGCTCGTGCCCATTTTGCTAACTGTGACTAACAATGGCACGGCCCCGGCCAGCAGCGTGACCCTAAACCAAATCGTATTGCGCACCTTGGCGGGCACAGGAGACGCTGTGCTGGTTTCGCCGACGCTTCCCCTCGCGGTGGGCAGTCTGCAGCCCGGCTCCTCTACCGTCCTCACCCTGCAGTTGCAGGCTCCAACGACGTTACAAAAGCTGGCACTCAGCGAGAACGGCACGTTCCAGGATGGAAGCGGAACCGTGTACCAGTTCAGCCCCGGACAGGTGGTCTTCCCCTGAGGGGGGAATTGCCAA
Source organism: uncultured Bryobacteraceae bacterium (assembly GCA_964249105.1). Lineage (GTDB taxonomy): Bacteria > Acidobacteriota > Terriglobia > Bryobacterales > Bryobacteraceae > Bog-105. Next base: position 3,250 of record CAXUBB010000022.1, read on the forward strand.
GTAATAACAAACAAGCGAAAGGACAAATTCATGCGAACCTTACTTTTAGCCATATGTCTGTCAACCCTGCCTGCCTTGGCAGCGGATATTTACAACTTCAACGTCTCGCCAGCCGAGAACGTGAGCGGCCCCGGCGGCCTGTTCACCCTCACGGGCTGGGGCTACACCCTTCAGAACGGGAGCAGCTCCGACTGGCTGGTGACCACGAGCCTTGATGCCAGCACGTTTCTCTACGCCACGCCCCAAACTATCTTTGACTTTCCGGACCTGGCTCCCGGAGCGAGCGTGACGGTACCCTATGATCCGGTCACGCCCGCCGGGCTGTACCAGATTCTCTGGGCTGGGAACGCCCCGGCAGGCTTCGTCAACTCCGGCACTTTCACCTTGAGCGCGCAATGGTGGAGCGGCGATCCGACTAACGGCGGCACACTGATCGGCGCCGCGCCTAGCGTTAGCCAACCCTATTCGGCCAGCCTCACGGCGGTTCCGGAGCCGGAAACCAAGAGTGTTATCGCCTTGCCACTGTTGCTGCTCGGTGTGGCGGGGATTTTCCGCCGTGTGAAACGGTCTCGCGTTTCACTGGCTTAACGATACTCGTTGTGGACTGATTTAGACTGAAGTCAAGTGTTAGTCACCATCGGATCACAGCCTGAACGTCCTTCCTGGTTGCGCGCGCCTGCTCCCGTGGGCAGTAATTACCGCGAATTAAAGGATCTGGTTACGCGCCTGCAACTCCATACGGTTTGTGAAAGCGCTGCTTGCCCGAACGTGGGCGAGTGCTGGAACCGGCGCACGGCCACATTCATGATTCTGGGCAATGTTTGCACCCGGCGTTGCGGCTTTTGCGCGGTGGGAAAAGGCGCTCCGCTTGCCGTTGATTACGACGAGCCGCGCCGCGTGGCGGAAGCATGCGCCTTTCTCGGTTTGAAATATGCAGTGGTGCCCAGCGTGAATCGGGATGACCGGAAGGACGGCGGCGCCGAACTCTTTGCTTTAACGATCGGAGCGATCCGGCAGCACATTTCCGGCTGCAAGGTGGAGGTGCTGGTGCCGGATTTTCAAGGCTCGCATCCCGCCATGGACGTTGTGATGAACGCGCATCCGGACGTGTTGAACCATAATACGGAAACAGTGCCGCGTCTTTACCGGCAAGTGCGCATGGGGGCGCGCTATGAGCGTTCGCTCGATCTGCTCCGGTACGCGAAACAGGTTCGGCCTCACGTCCCTACCAAATCGGGGTTGATGCTGGGCTTGGGTGAAACGCGGGAAGAAGTGCTGCAGGTGATGCGCGATCTTCGAGATCATCACGTGGATATTCTGACGCTCGGTCAATACCTGCGTCCCTCGCCGAAGCACTTGCCCATTTTGCGTTATGTTCCGCAGTCGGAATTCAACGAGTATAAACAAGCGGGGCTGGAGATGGGATTCGCGCATGTTGAGGCCGGGCCGCTCGTTCGCAGCTCTTATCACGCTGACAGTTCACAGGAAAGCGCGGCGGCTCTGCACTCCTGCACTCATTGAACGGGCAACACCAGTTTGGCTTCGCAACCAGGCCCATCCGTCGCATTCTGCAAAATGAGCGAACCGTTGTGGGCTTCCGCAATCTGACGGCTGAGCACCAGTCCGATTCCTGACCCGCCGCGCTTCGTGGTAAAGAACGGCACGAAAAGATTAGCGGTGTTCGGCAGACCCGGCCCTTCATCCCGAATAATAATTTCGATTGCGCTGTTCTGCCGTACATGCTTCACAAAGACGCGCCCTCCAGTTTCCTGCGCCGCATCCACAGAGTTCCGAATCAAGTTAATGAGGGCTTGTTCCAATTGATCGGCATCGCCTTGAATAGTTAATGGCGAAAGCTCCTCAAAGAAGATCAGCATACGGGTTTCGAGCTGGGTGACGCGCCGCAGTAATGAGTTAATCTCAACACTGCCTAAACGGGGCGGCGGCAGTTTCGCGAGCCGCGCATAAGAACTCATAAAGCGGCTGAGCGACTCGGATCGCGTGGCGATGACATTCAGGCCGCGCGCCATATCTTCGGCCCAATCATCCGGGTATGGCTCGCTCTTCACCATCTGCTCCAGGCTTTGCGCGATGGATTTGATGGGCGTGAGGGAGTTATTTAACTCATGTCCCAGAACCCGCACCAGACGCTGCCAAGCTTGCAGTTCCTGTTCCCGTAAAGGCCGGGTCAGGTCCGTGACGACCAGCAGTTGGTGCGGCACGCCGCCTTCGCGGAACTGGCTGCGCCGGATACCCCAGCGTCCGCTCGCGCCGGGAAAGGTTTTCCCGATGGTTTGCTCCGGCTCGCCTGCCAGGTATTCGCCAAGGCCCACTGACGCAGCGTCACGCGCCAACAGACGCTCCGCAGGCTGAGCCAAGAGCCGCTCGCCGGCGCGATTAACCAGCCGCAAAGATTGTTTTGGATCAAAAGCAAACACCGCCACTTCAATCTCTTCCATCACCTTCCGAAGCAGGGCCGTTGCTTCGAGCGCTCCCAGCCGCTGGTCCCGCAAGGTGGTCGCCATGGCGTTCACCTGCTGCATGACTTCGCCCATAGGCTCCTCGGGATCATCAACGCGTCCACGGATGGAGTAATCTCCCTCGCGCATGGCTTCCAAAAGGTTGGCGATGGTGCGGAGCGGACCCGTGACCCGCCCACGAGCCGCCGCGCAGCAGCCGATCCAGAAGAGCACGACGGTCAGGTCAAGAGTCCATTGGGTGCGCCCCGAGAAGCCGCCGGTTGCCAGCAAAATGACGCAAACCAGCACGGCAGGGAAGCCCCCGGCCAGCGCAAGCAGCAGAACACGGGAATCGTGGTTAAGCCTGAATTTCACATTCCAAATCGCTGCAGACGGCGGTAAAGGGCACTGCGGCTTAAGCCCAACGCGCTGGCGGCGTGACTGACATTACCGCCAAAGCGGGCCAGAGCCTTTTTTATGAGAAACTCTTCCACATCTTCCAGGCTCATTTCTTCCCATCGCGGCGAACCCGAGGCGCTGAGACGCAGCGCCAGATTACCGGCTTTGATCGTGGCATCTCCCGCCATCAGCACAGCACGTTCCACGACGTGATTTAGTTCGCGCACATTGCCCTGCCAGGGATGGTCGTACATCGCCTGCAGAGTATTATGGTCAAACCCCGTGATGTTCTTACGATAACGCCGGGTATGCACGCCCAGAAAGTGCGTGGCGAGAGGTCCAATGTCTTCGCGCCTTTCGCGCAGCGGCGGAAGGTGAATTTCAATCGTGTTGAGGCGAAACAGGAGATCCTGGCGAAAGCGACCACCATCTACTTCCACGCCGAGATTTGCATTGGTGGCGGAAATGACCCGCACATCCACTTTTTTCGTTTTCGAGGAGCCGACACGCTCCATTTCTCCCGCTTCCAGAACTCTCAGCAGCTTGGTTTGCAGGTTCATCGGAACATTGGCGATTTCATCGAGAAAGAGCGTTCCCGTATCCGCCAGTTCGAAGCGGCCCACCCGGTCAATTTTCGCGTCGGTAAACGCTCCTTTTACATGCCCGAACAGTTCGCTTTCAAAGACGCCTTCCGCCAATCCGCCCGCATTCACCGTCACCATCGGCCTACTCGAACGGCCCGAGATCGCATGCAGCGTGCGAGCAACCACTTCCTTGCCGGTTCCCGGCTCGCCCGTAATCAGAACGTTGGCATCAGACGGCCCCACTCGCGCAATCAGGTCGAGGACGGGCTGCATGGCGGGAGACTGCGCAATCATTGTCGGCAGATTGTCGCCGCGCAGAAGCTGATTTTCAAGCTCCAGGCGATGGCCGCGCCGAATGGCCTGGCTTAGCTCCAACTGCGTACGCACAATCGTGGAAAGCCGCTCGTTCTCCCAAGGTTTTTGCACAAAGTCGCGGGCGCCCCGGCGCATTGCCTCGACGGCAAGATCCACGCTCCCCCAGGCAGTCATCACAATCACGGGCAACAGGGAATCAATCACCTGAATTTTAGCCAGCAGTTCCAAACCTTCTTGACCGGACGTTGTGTCGCGCGTGTAGTTCAGATCGATAATCGCCAGATCATAATCGCGGTTCTCAATCATTTGCAGCGCTTGGCGCGGCGACTCGGCGGATTCTATTTTGTAGCCGTCGCGTTTCAGCAGAAAGCGCAGCGCTTCGAGCACGTCAGGCTGGTCATCAACGATTAGAATGCGCAACTGCGAGGGCACAATGGTCATATCGGGAGCGCGCTGCCGCAGGCCCTAGTTTTTGGCGATCCAGCCATCCTCGATTTGAATAATTCGATTGCTGTACTCGGCATTCTTCTCATTGTGAGTCACCTGGATAATCGTGACGCCTTCTTCATTCAGTTTCTTGAACATGTCCATGATTTCCTTGCCCTGGCTGGAGTGCAGGTTCCCGGTTGGCTCGTCCGCCAGAATCAGTTTGGGATTGGCGATCATAGCGCGCGCAATTCCCACTAACTGCTGCTGACCGCCCGACAACTGGTTTGGATACAGATCCTTTTTGCCGACCATGTTGAAGCGGTCCAGGGCATCGCAAACAATGCTTTGCCGTTCCGATTTCTTGATATTGCGATAAGAAAGTGGGATATCAAGGTTCTCGTAAACCGTTAGCGAATCCAAAAGATGGTAGCTCTGGAAGACGAATCCAATGTACTTCTTGTAAAGCTCGGAACGGTCCTTTTTGCTCAGTTTGTGAATGGCATAATCCAGAAAGTAGTACTCGCCGTTCCATGCCGTGTCATGCATGCCGAGCAGATGAAGCAGGGTCGATTTCCCCGCCCCGGACGGTCCCATGATCGAAACGAAATCGCCTTCCTTAATATCAAGAGTGACGCGTCGCAGCACATAAGTTTTGGTAGGTCCGTGTTCAAAGAACTTTTCAACGTTGCGCAAAGAAATCATGGCGATAAAAGATCAGCGGAGCGATCTCATTCTAGCGTGTCAGGCACAGGGCGGAACATCGAAGCTAGTCGAGGGCAAATGTTATGCGGGGCGGTTTTGGAAGCGTAATCTCGGGTCGATAAGGCTGCTCGATCGTGATCCGGCCATGCGGACCGGTGATGGAAACCGCCCGACGCGCATGGGAAAACAATGCCATGCCAAACAACAGAATGGCGACCGCAACCACGTCAACGTGTTTACAGATCATACGCTCACCTCCATGTTTTCCTCCACTACTCGGCCGTCAAATAAGTGGATGGAACGGTCGGCGTAGCGGGCGTAGCGTGGATCGTGCGTCACCATGCAGATCGGTGCGCCGCCCCGGTGCAGTTCGCGCAGCAGATCCATGACCTGTGCGCCATTTTGCGAATCGAGGTTTCCCGTCGGCTCATCCGCCAGCAGAATCGAGGGGTCGCCCGCCAGCGCCCTGGCGACAGCGACGCGCTGCTGCTGACCGCCCGAGAGTTGTGAAGGATAGTGCTTAATGCGATGCGACATTCCGACGCGCTCTAAAGCCTCATGCACCTTCTTTTTGCGATCTCCGGAGCCCATGCCGCGATAGGTCAACGGCAGTTCAACATTTTCATAGACATTTAGATCGCCAATCAAGTTAAACGCTTGAAAGATGAAGCCAATCTCACGATTGCGAATGCGGGCGCGCTCCGAAAGTTTCAAGCTTTGGACCGGCTTGCTGTTCAAAATGTAAGTACCGGAAGAAGGCGAATCGAGCAGTCCTAGAATAGCCAGCAACGTGGACTTTCCGCAGCCGGACGGCCCGGAGATCGAAACGTACTCACCCGTTGAATGTCGATGTGGATACCGGCAAGGGCGTGCGTTTCCACCTCGTCCGTCACAAATACTTTCGTTACGCCTTCCAGATGGATCAATGGCTCGGCAGCAGTCATTCTCTTTTATTCCTACCTTTCGTGCTTTTCGTTATTACGCGCAATTTCCTCTACTGGTTCAATCGAATTCTCGGATACGAATCGTACTGAGACATGTCGGACAGGATGACGCGGTCCCCCACCTTCAAACCATCCCGAACCTCGATCGTGTTGACGGAGGCGCGGCCCAGCTTCACATTCACCCGGCCGGCCCCCTTGCCGTCGGGATCAACTTTGAAGATGCCGATGGTGGCGTCCGGTTCGCCGGATACGGGGCGGTCCATGTAAACGACATCGCTAACCTTTTCAATCTCAATCGTGCCGTCCACGCTTAACTCGGCACGAGCGCCTTCCGGCTTCGGCCCCAGCAAAGCCACATCCACGCCCACCGTGCCGTTCTGCGCGGCGGGATCGATCCGGATCACCCGGCCCGGAATGATGCCGTTTCGGGTATCTATCGACGCCTCCTGCCCGATGCGCACATCCTTCATCTGGGTTTCGGGAATCTGTAAAACCGCTTTCAGTCGATTGGGATCAGCTACTTTGGCCAGCAGAGTGCCGGATGGAACACGCTGCCCGACCTCCACATCCACCTCCTGCAAAAACCCAGTGACAGGGGCGCGGATGGTCAGTTGATCCACCTGCTTTTTCTTCAGTTCGTAGGCCGCTTTTGAGCTTTGCAGGGCCACCTCTTGCGCTTCGATTTGCGCTTTGATCGACTCATCGGCAATTTGCAGCCGTTGTTTCTGGAGAGCGACGCGGTTTTCGAGCTGGTTGGCCTGGTTGACGGAGAGCTTTGATTCCAGATCGCTTTTCAAATTCAGGCGAGTCAGTTCCAAATCACGATCCGCTTGCAGTTTCGCTTGCGTGGACTGCGATTCCAACTCCGCCAAACTGGCGCGCTGATCCAGTTTTTCGCTTTGCAGCTTTACTTTCAAATTATCCAAATTGGCTTCGTCCTGCTTGACGGCCCATTCCGCCTTTTCAGCATCCAGTTCCAGATCCTGATTGCTCAGCACCATGATGACGTCATTGGCTTTGATTGTGTCCGTGCCGGCCCGCCGAGCAATCTGCATGACCTTGGAATCCACGGCGGCATTAATCCAATAGATCTGTTCGGGTTTCAACACTCCCAGGCCACGATGCTGAATCTCCATCGGACCGCGTTTCACCGTTCCCGGCCATAATCCACTCATATCAACGGAAGGCGCTGCTGGCTTTAGACGAGCCAGAGCGACAGTGGTACCGCCGATCACGGCAACAGCGGCACATATCATTGCGATACGCCGGATCAGGCGTCGGCGGGCAACTTCTTTTCCTCTTGGTACATCCATGATATTTCTCCCTTCTACCGATGCACTTCGATAGCCAACAGTCAAAACAAGACTAAACCTTTTGAATATAATAGCTTAGCTAAACGCTGCCAGGCGCGGTAGTGTCCGTTTTTGGGATTAGCTGTACCTGTTACGAAACAAGGGAAACGGCCCAATCACTGTGAACTCGAACTGGAATAGACCCAACTCATTAACTAACATAGAAGCATGATCGAACTTCTCACGAGACCGGGCAGTCAGGTTACCTACCAGCCTCCCAAGAAGGCAGACCGTGATAAGGAGTTCGAGCGCGTATGCCGGCTCTATCCTGAAATGCGGATTGAAATGGACGAGATCGGGAATATCATCTTTATGCCTTCAGGATCGCCTGATAGTGGATTTCACAGCGCCCCGGCTATTATTCAGCTTGGGCCATGGTCGCGAAAGGACGGCACAGGCCGCGCTTTCGATGGAACAACAATCTGGACACTCCCAAGCGGCGCAAAGCGCTCTCCTGACGCCTCCTGGGTACCTAAAACAATGTTGCGTCAACTCAGCCGCGAAGAGTTGCAATCCGTAAGCAAAGGCAGATTGTGTCCACCCTTTGTGATTGAGGTTCGATCTCCTTCCGACCGTCTGAAAGCACAGCAGGAAAAATGTAGAGAATGGATTAAGAACGGCACACAAGAAGCTCTGCTGATTGATCCGCGGAAGCGATCCGTTTACAGGTTTTTGCCTTCGACCGATATGGAGACCATCATTAATCCCGAACGGGTTGAAAGCTTATATTTGAAGAAGTTTGTACTGGAATGCGAACCCTTTTGGGAAGAACTCCTAGACGAGTAGCGCCTTAGTTTCGCGCCCGGATCGCTGCTTTGAACTCAGCGAGCGGCTTGGTATTGAGCACATCCGAAGCTTCCAGCCAGCCGCGCCGCGCCATAATCACTCCGAATCGTATATTTTGCAGATGCTTGGGCAGATGAGCATCGGTCGAAATCGTAAAACAACATCCCTGGCGTTTCGCGGTTCGCACTAACTGACCCGATAAATCGAGCCGTTCGGGGCTGGCATTGATTTCAAACGCGACGCCGCGTTCAGCGACCCTTTCGGCAATGCGCTCGAAATCATATGAATAGCCTTCACGCTGCAAGAGAATGCGCCCGGTGCCGTGACCCAAAATCTTTAATGAAGGGGATTCGAGCGCTCGCAGCAGACGGTCGGTCATTTCAGGCGTTTCCAAATTAAAGTAGCTGTGAACGCTGCCGATCACCAGATCGAGTTCGGCCAGAGCGTCTTCGGCGATATCCATGGAGCCGTCGCGCAGAATGTCGCACTCCAGGCCGGAAAAGACGCGCAGCGGAAGCCCGTCGCGGTTCATTTCGCGAACCTGCCGAGCGAAGGCCACAACACGGTCTTCGTTCAGGCCATTGGCCATGGCAAGGGCTTTTGAGTGGTCCGTAATGGCAATATACTCATAGCCGAGAGCGGCGGCGGCTTCCGCCATTTCACGAAGCGTTGCTTTGCCGTCCGACGCAATCGTGTGCATGTGAAGGTCGCCGCGCAGGTCTTCCCGTCTTATCAGGTTTGGAAGAGCGCCGTTCCGCGCCGCCTCCAGTTCGCCGGAGTTCTCGCGCAGCTCGGGCGGAATCCATTGATAACCCAAACGCTCGTAAATCTCGTTTTCGCTCTCGCCAGCTACTCGTTCGTTGGTTTCCAGAGTGAACAAACCGTACTCGTTCAGGCTGAATCCTTGTTTGATGGCATGGGTGCGCAGAACAACGTTGTGCTCCTTGTTGCCCGTAAAATACTGCATGGCAGCGCCGAAACTCTCGTGCGGAAGCGCGCGAACATCTACTTGCAAACGTTCCAATCCAAAGAGAACGCTGGCCTTATTCGGGCCTTGGCCCAAGACCTGTTGTGTTTTTGGATGACCCACAATGTGGTTCAGCGCCTCAACGGCGCCGGGACCGGTGGCCAGCAAGTCCACATCGCCAATAGTTTCGCGCCCACGGCGGAGACTGCCGGCGGTTTTCACCTTGGCGACGCCGGGCAGGGCCAGCATTTCAGCCATCAATTCGTCCGCCGCCCGGCAAGCGAAGTTCAGAAGAAACCGGCCCGCGCTCTTACGGTAGGTTTCAATTCCGCGTAGAACCTTTTCTTCGAGCTTGGGACCCATCCGGGGCAGTTCGCGCAACTTGTGTTCGCGGCAGATACGCTCTAAATCATCGACCGTTTTCACGCCGTAGTGCTCATAAAGCAATGCAATACTCTTCGGGCCGAGTCCCTGGATTTTCAGAAGCTCCAAGGCGGAAGCGGGATATTTGGCGAGTATCTGGTCGCGCCGTTCAAATGAGCCGCGCTGACAAATCTCAGTCAGCACAAAGGAGAGTCCTTTGCCAATACCAGGAATATCGCTGACCTTTCGCTCCGGATTGAACACAATATCGCAAATGCGCTCCGGATGCGAGGCAATGATCGAGGCGGCATTGCGGTAACTGCGGATACGAAAGCCGTCCTCCCCGGCCACCTCCATTAAGTCGGCAGTCTCAGAAAGCAGTTGAACGATTTCTTTGTTTTCCATGTGACGGGTAACTGGAGAGGGGCATAGCGCCAGGTTCGACGTGTACTAATACATCGGCGACCCAGGAGAGATTATCTCGGATCGCGTGTTTCACGGCAGCGGCAATGTCATGGGACTCGCGCACCGTCATTCCGGGATCGACTTCCAAATGCAGATCAACGTGGTACTTCAAGCCTGTCCGCCGGGCAAAACACTTTTCAATCGCTAACGCGCCATCAACGCTCAGGGCGGCTTCCCGAATTTCGGCCATTTTTGCCGACTCAGGCATGGTGTCCAGAAGCTGATCCACCACGCGGCGCACAACCTGGATGGACAGAAAGAAAATAATGATTCCGATCAACATACCGCCAATGCGGTCGGCTACTCCAAAACGAGCAGGGTTGATGAGCGCTAATCCGGCACTGACCAAAGCAACCACCGTGGATAAGAGATCGGTGATGTCATGCCAAGCGTCCGCTTGCATGGCTGTGCTGTCGATTTTCCGGCCTACATGGAATTTCGCCGAAGCCAGCGCGCTCTTAAGGAGGATAGCGGCAAACAATGGATAGAGAGTAAAAAGCTCAACTCTGCCGCCCTCCGAAATTCGGAGCAGGCTGTTCATGAAGATTCCAGCGCCCGTCAGCAGCAAGATTGCTCCCACCGCCAAACCCGCCAGCGTTTCATAGCGACCGTGGCCGTAAGGGTGTTCCGCATCGGGCGGTTTGCTTGCGAGCCACAAGCCCGCATAGACAATCGCCGACGAGAACACATCGCTGGCCGATTCAAAGCCGTCCGAAGTGACAGAGGCAGAACCGCCAGCCATTCCCACCCAAACTTTAGCGGAGGCGAGCGCCATTCCCAGGCTGACGCTGATAAGAGCAATGCGGCGTCCAAACTTCGCTTCCTGATCGTCTATGGCGTGTGTTGACCGCTCGACCATACGATCTGAGGATATCGCGGACCACCCTCTTGTCCTGAAAAAGAATGAAAACAAGCATTAGCGGACTTTCTCCTCTGCTGACCCGCAAAATTTACAGCCCTTATGAAACAAGCTCTTCCGTACAAAATCCATACATATATGTCGAGATCTCGCGTTGGATTCCTGGAGGACACTTGCTGAGGATATCTATTTTGAGCAACTTCCGGATGTAATTACCGGATTCTTTTTCCGGACGCGATTTATAGGTCTGTCAAACAATGAAAGAAGAACCAATGGAAAAGCTTGCTCAGAACATTCAAGAGGCTTTCTTAAACAATGCCCGGAAAGATAAGACTTTCCTCACAATCTATCTCATGAGCGGCGTAAAACTGTCGGGGCGAATTAAAAGTTTTGACAAATACTCGGTTGTCCTGGAAGCAAACAATCAGGAACAGTTGATTTTTAAGCACGCCATTTCAACGATTGTCGTCTCGAAGCCAATGCACGGAGGCAGCCATTCTGGAGGCGCTCAGACGCCTGGAACGCCTTTCTCTCCTTCAGATACGTCGGAAAACAATCACTAGTGACAAGCCAAGCGCAAGAAGAACGAACCCTGATTGCGGGTGTTGAACTGACTGGAGTACCGCGCGATCAACCAGCAGCCCTGTATGAAGGATTGAACGCGGAAGAGTCTCTGGACGAGTTGGCGACGCTCGCAGAGAGCGCAGGAGCAGTGGTCGTGGGGCATATCATCCAAACCCGGCGCGCCCTGGACTCCGCGACCTTGGTCGGTTCCGGCAAAGTTGCTGAAATAAAGCAGCGAGTGGAGGCCGACGAGATCGATACTGTCATCTTCGATAATGAGTTGACGCCGACACAGCTTCGCAACCTGGAACGCCAGCTAGGCACAAAGGTAATTGATCGGACACAGTTGATCCTTGACATCTTTGCCCGGCGAGCGCGTACCCGCGAAGGTCAACTGCAGGTGGAGCTCGCTCAACTGAACTATCTTTTGCCCCGGCTCGCCGGGCGCGGAACGCAAATGTCTCGGTTGGGCGGCGGCATTGGGACCAGAGGCCCTGGTGAAACGCAGCTCGAAACAGACCGCCGACGCATCGGCAGCCGCATTGCCAAACTGAAGGCTGAGATCGAACGGGTCCGAGCGACACGCGGCATTCAAAGATCACAGCGGCAAGCGGTGCCGTTATCCACAGTCAGTTTGGTGGGCTACACCAATGCCGGTAAATCAACGCTCTTCAATCGGCTAACTGGCGCGGACGTGCTGGCGGACGCTAAAATGTTTGCCACCCTGGACCCAACCGTGCGGCAGATCCGGCTGCCTTCCCGCCGCCAAGTGCTTCTGAGTGACACGGTAGGATTCATTCGCAATCTGCCGACTACTCTGGTAGAGGCGTTTCGAGCTACCCTGGAAGAAGTGACCGCTGCCGCGCTCCTGTTGCATGTCGTTGACGCAACATCACCAACCGCTGGAGAGCAAACCATGCACGTCCTTAAAGTTCTCGGCGAGATTGGCGCGGAAAACACGCCGCAAATTCTCGTCCTGAACAAAAGCGATTGTCTCGACACAGGCGATGTTCCCGGTGATCTTTCCACCCTTACTCACCGGCTACTGGGTGAAACCGCCCGGCAAAATTCCACGCAAGCGGTTCTCATCTCCGGCAAAACAGGCGCGGGCATTCCTGAACTCCTGACCGCTATCGACAAACATTTGACACAGGATCCCGTTGCTCGCCAGCGCTTCCGTCTTCCATTGGGAGAAGGCCGAGCGCTGAATCTGTTACACGATCGCGCCGCTATCGTTTCCAAGCAATACCATGAGGATTTCTGCGAAGTAGTGGCCGACGCTCCCGAATCCATCCGAAACCGGTTGGCCGAATTTATTGCCGATTGAACCTCCAGGCGGGAAGCTGCGTATATCCTGAGTGAATGCGCAAGACCTCCCGGATTTGGTTTGGAACAGTGATTGTTTGCGGCCTTTTGCTAACCGCTTGCCAAGTGGATCGGCCAGCGGAAGGCCCGGTACAGAATACAACGATCTCGCTCGATAAAGGCGATATAGACCACGCCAACATTGAGCTGAATATAGGCGCGGGCGAACTGAATTTGCGAAGCGGCGCCGAAAAGCTCATCGACGGCAAATTCGAATATAGCGTTCCTGACTGGAAACCTGAGGTGCGTTCCTCTGTCAACGGATCTCATGCTACCGTCACCATCGAAGAACCGAAGGGCGCGCATTCTTTCGGACATCAACACAATGTATGGAACCTACAACTCAATGACAAGGTACTGACGGATCTGGCCTTAAACTGCGGAGCCGGTCAGGCGCGCCTGGATCTGGGAGACCTGAGTTTACGAAGCGTGACCGTCCACATGGGAGCGGGACAGGTTGACTTGAATCTGGAAGGCCATCCGGCGCGGGACTATGATGTCAGCATTTCCGGCGGCGTGGGACAAGCAACTGTTCGGCTCCCGCACGGCGTGGGAATCAGGGCCGAAGCGCATAAAGGAATCGGCAGCGTCAACATAACAGGTTTATCGCAAAAAGACGGCGCTTGGGAGAACGACCTCTACGACAACGCTAAAGTCAACGTACGCCTGAAGGTGGAAAGCGGCATCGGCGAGATCCGCATTATCGGTTGATGGATGAATCCTCACCAGCGTTGATGCACGAGGGGAGCGATCTTGTCTTTGTACAGCCTAGCGATCGCATCCATGATTTCCGGCGGGAGCGAAGGCAGATCGGATGCGCGGCAGTTGTCCGCTACTTGCTCCGGCGACTTGCCGCCTGGAATGGCGCAAGATACAGCATCAAACATCAAAATCCACTTGAGAGCAAATTGCGCCATGCTCATGCCGGACGGAACAAGAGGACGGATCTGATCGACGGCTTGAAGCGCAGTTTCGTAGTCTACTCCTGAAAAGGTCTCTCCGACATCAAATGCTTCTCCATGACGATTGAAGTTCCGATGATCTTCAGGTTCAAACCGCGAGTCCCTCCTGAACTTGCCCGTTAACAAGCCGCTGGCGAGAGGCACGCGCGCGAGAATTCCAACCTGTTTCTGCTTGGCTTGCGGAAAGAATTTTTCCATGGGCCGCTGGCGAAAGCAATTAAAAATAATTTGAACGGTTTGCACATTGGTGTATTCAAGCGCCTTCAAAGCCTCCTCCACCCGCTCCACGCTGACGCCGTAGTAGCGGATCTTCCCTGCCCTTACGAGATCATCGAGCACTCCGAACACTTCGGGGTGATAGTAAAGGTCAGTGGAGGGGCAATGCAGTTGGAGCAGGTCCAGCGAATCGGTTTGCAGATTGCGCAGGCTGTCTTCCACCCAACCCGTCAGGTTCTCGCGGCTGTAGCCTTCGACAGTTTGCGACGGAAGCTTTCGCCCCGCTTTCGTGGCGACGATGATTTGTTCGGAGCGTTCGCTTCTTAACTGCGCAATGAGGCGCTCGCTGCGCCCCATGCCATAAACATCCGCCGTATCAATGAAGTTCACGCCGGAATCAATCGCCTGATGCAAGGCCGCCAGCGACTTCCGGTCATCGACGTTTCCCCATGATCCTCCGATGGCCCAAGCGCCAAAACTTATCTCGGATACGTTCCAGCCAGTACGACCTAACGCTCGATAGTTCATATTCCTTACGATCTCGCCTTATTATTGACCGGTCAGCGACACCGGTCCAAACCATGTTCCCTGCAATTGACGTTTCCAGACGGCTCCCGTTCGAACGCGTTCCGGCGGTGTCGTGAAGGTGTAGTTGTAAAGCAGCGCCCGCATATAACGGGGCGGTTTGGTGAAAGGCGGCGGATTCAGCAGCTTGATTACTGTGGGATCACCGGTCAAAAGGCGGTACATCAGATTGCCCACCCACCGGTTCTCCGAAAATGTGCCCAGGGCAGCAAACCACATTTGCCAATCGAGCCGCGGCTGGTGTGGAGCAACCAGCGGCAGCGGGCGATGCAACTCACCGGGCTTGTACGGAAACGAATACTCCTGCCAGTTCACCTGATCGTTTGATCCCTGAATGATAATTTCGGGCCGCGTCGTTGTCATGACGGCAAACAGCCCATACGTATTGAGAATTTCAAAGGGGGCTACTGCCGCGAGAGGCATCCGAAATGGCTTGTCAAACCCCGGATGAAGCATCTGAATCACTTGTATGATGCCCAAAAAGATGAGAACGGCAAGAACCACATTGGCGGCAGCGCGTAGGGAGCGAGTCATTTTCGAATCGCCATCCGCCGCCACGCTTCGGCCAGGCAGCAGAAAACGAGTGAGCGGGCGAAAGACGCGGTCATCCAGTCCCCACAAACATAAGGCGAGCGAAAGAAAGTTAAAGAAGGCGTAATTTCCGGTGAGAATGATGGTGAATTGCAGCAGCATGAGCAGAGCAACCCCAATCTGTCGTACGCGCATCGGGCCGAAAAGCAGGAAAGGCGCGATCAGTTCAATCGCCAGAGTCGCCGCCGTAAAACTGTCCAGGAGCCAAGCGGGGGCGCGATAAACATAGTAGGCAAGGGGATTCGGCAAGGGCTGCGTCAGGAAATGGTAGCGGATGGCGTGCAGGTTGCGCCAGTTAGGGTCGCCTGACAGGAACTTGATTATGCCTGACTCGAACATGAGCCGAAAAAGGAGGGCACGATAAGCCCAGACAAGCCAAGGAGAGCCGCGGAACAAGGCGAGAAAGCCGCACTCCAGCAGCAGCGCATCCCATTGAAAATTGGTGAAAGGAGATCCAACGGAAACAAGCGATAAGTAAAGGACCCAGCAAACGGCTGCGGCAGTGCGAGACAAAAAGCCCAAGGTAAGCAGTATGGCTGTGGCGCACCCCAATCGGCAGCACCAAAGCAGAAGCGAATCATTCATACCAAACCAGAAGAGGCTGGGCGCGAACTCCAAAGCCCGCATGATCCCCAGTTCGCCGCGCATGGCGGAGAGAGAAGGCGCTGCCGGCGCAATCCCATTTGATCCGATGAGGCCTACAATTTGCGGCCAAAAAGAACCAAACGCCGCCAAATAAGTAAGGCCCAGCAGACGCAAAAACAGCGCTTCGGTTAGAGGATAGGAGTTCGGCTTTGATAGAGCTTCGAAGGCCCTGAGCTTGAGTTCATGAAGATTCATGAGGAGCGAACAGCCGCTCAAACCAATAGACAGCGGCAAGGAAAATGTCCAACTGCTAAATTCTACCTGGAGGACGTCGCTGCCGAATACTCATTGCGGAGCATCTGTGGTACCTTTCGAAGAGAACCATAGTTGGGCGCGGTAGCCAAGTGGTAAGGCAGAGGTCTGCAAAACCTTTATTCATCGGTTCGACTCCGATCCGCGCCTCCAACCTGAGGCTGTATGAGAAGGGATCATGTCGTTGGAGGCTTTCATCACGCCGGGCTGATAATGAAGAAGCAGGACTAAGCCGGCTTACATGACTTCCTGCGCCGTCGAGCCAAGTATTTTCTTTACGGCGATTAAGAACGCTCAGAAGTGAAGCTTCAAGGCAAATTGCATGTCACGCGGGCTATTGGCCGTCGAGGACACGACGCCAAAACTCTGCGTGCCGACCGTGTTGCCGGGAAATCCGAACTGCGGAGTATTGGTGATGTTGTACACTTCCCAGCGCAGTTGAGCGGTAATGGCATGGTCGCTAATGTTAAAGCCGAAATTCTTAACCAGCACGGCATCGACATTGCGGGTCCAGGCGGTCCGTACATCGGGCAGCACCGAGCCCACATTGCCGAACGTGAACGGCGCCGCCACCGAGAAGTCCGCTACATTGAACCAGCGGTCCACGCTGGGATTGTCCAGTTTCGCGCTTTGTCCGTTATTCACAGATGGCCGACTGATCGAGATCGGCAAGCCGCTCTGTAGATTCACAATGGGATCAAGGTTCCAGTCCCCCAGAACGACATTCACAAAGTGATTCCAATTTCTACCCAACTGACGGTCGCGACCAAACGGAAGGGACCAAACAGCGCTGAACCGGAACATGTTGGGCGTGTCAAAACCGGAGAGGCCCCGTTCCAGGCTGCGATTGTAAATGTCGAGAGGAGTTCGAACATCGTCAATCGCCTTCGAGCGGGTGTACGATCCAAGAAACGTCAGCGTGGAGGACAGCCGCTTTTCCGCTTGAGCCGTAAACGCATGGTAATTGGAGTTGCCGGTGGGCGAGTAAACCTGCTGCACGGACGCGTATTGCGGATACGGCAGCAAGGATTGCTGGAGCGAAATCGTGGGCGAAGCAAGCACGCCGCCCAAGCCAAGGCCAGCAAAGGGATTGCGGACCGTGCTGTTCAGCGCGGAGCCAAGCGCCAGGTACTGATCGGGAAGCTGATCGATATTCCATGTATTCAGGATGCGTGTTCCTTTATTGCCCCAGTAATGAATGTCGGCCACAATCCCCCAGGGAAGTTCACGCTGGATGTCCAGGCTCCAGAGCTGGGCATAAGCATTTTTGAAAGCGTAAGTCGGAGCCGTAATGCTTTGTCCGATATTTGCCAAAGGATTACGATCATTGAGCGGCGGAAGTATGCCGCCCGGATACGGATCACTAAGCGTATTCGTGGGCGTGACCCCGTTAATCGACGCTAACATCGTTGTCGTGCGGACCGCTTCAACGGCTCCCCCGTTATTGCCGGAAATCAGCCGCGGGAAGAAGAAAATACCGTAACCGCCGCGTATCACGGTCTTGTCGTCGAAACTATAGGCAAAGCCAAAGCGCGGGCCGAAGTTACGCCAGTCGGTCGATTGCTGGTTCGCCGGATTACCATCGCCAATCCAGGTGAGCACGCCCTTTAGATTAGGATTAGCGGGATTTTCCAGCGCTCCCAGGGGATTGATCGCATCCGGATTAAAGTAAGCCAGGCGGTTGTACTTCTCGCGGTCGCCGATACCGACGTCCCAACGCAGGCCGATATTCAGGGTTAAGCGGTCTGTCGCTTTCCAGTCATCCTGTACATAGGCGGCGTAATAGAGACCCTGGGTGGAAATATTGTTGATGAGGTTCACAGTGCCGCTGGCCGGGTCGCCAAGGAGAAAAGAAGCCAGGCCGAAGCCGGAAGTGGCGCTCGCGACAACCGCATTAGGACCTTGCGTAAACGCCCGGTTAAAATTAAAAGTGCCGGACGGATTGCTGTTCTGCCCCTCATTGAAGTCAATGACGCGCCAGTCGCCGCCAAACTTTAAACTGTGTTTACCCCGCTGGTAGCTCACGCTGCCGAGCGTTGCGAAAACATTGCGGGGCTGAGCAGAAACAATCGCATCGGAGCCAGTCCCCGTGCCGCCGTTGCCGTTCGACGTTCCCGTAACGTCACCGATATTGAAAATGGGGAATTGATTGGCAACAACAGAGGTGTAGTAAGACGGCAAGTGCAGCAAGGAATTATCGAAGCCCTGCGAAAGACCATACTGGATGCCTAAGGCGCGGCTGAAAGAGAACTGCACGGCACCGATCAGGGTGGGTGAAAAAACGTGCGTCAGGTCCGCCACTGCCTGCGTGAAGTGGTCCGTAACGGTGCGACCGCCGCCAATCGGCTCGGGCATCGCGCCCGGCTGCAGCCGGTTATCCTGCTGGCGGGAAACGCGCCCGAACATGCGTGTATTTTCTGTAAAATTCACGTCACTGCGGATGTCGTACTTATCGCTGTTCGTGACGGAGTCGCCTGAATACGTATAGTTGTTTTGATTCGTAACGGCAAGACCGGACGTGTTCGGCAACGGATAGAGCGCTATCGTTGCGGCAGCTACAGGATCGATCCGGTTTACCGGAATGACGTTGCCCGCAAACGGCGTGCGCAGGCGGGGACCGCTCGCGGGAGCCGTTGTGGACAGTGGATCATAGATCTGGATCAACTGGCCGCTGGATGTGCGGGTTTGCGAGAAATCGCCTGTTCGTTGCAGCGGCGTCGGCACGGTAGAAACGCGTGTTTGAGGATAACCTTGACGAAGCCCCTCATAGTCGCCAAAGATGAACCACTTGTTACGCACAATCGGCGCGCCCAGATTTCCGCCAAACTGGTGCCGCTGGAATGATGGCAAGTTAAGACCGGCGCGGTTATTGAAGAAGGTGTTGGCGTCGAAGACACTATGGCGTTCAAACCCATAAGCCACGCCGTGCAGGTTGTTGGCGCCGCTTCTGGTGATCACATTCACGACTCCGCCTGAGGTGCGCCCGAACTGCGCATCGTAGCTGTTGGCCTGCACTTTAAACTCCTGGACTGAATCAACAGGCGGATCAACCACGCTAAGCCCACGGTCGCCGGTCGTGTCAGGCGCGCCATCAATTAGAATTTCCTGAAAGCCGGATCGTCCGCCACCGACGTTAAAATCCGACTTATAAAAGCCCCGACCCACGTCCGTGCCGCCGCCATTTCCGAAGTTGCCCCCAAATGTGACGCCCGGCGTGAGGCCGACGAGAGCCATCGGGTCGCGCACATTGAGCGGCAGATTCTCAATACTTCGTGTCGTCACCACCTGCCCGACCGTGGCGCTCGCCGTGTCAAGCGCGGCAGGAGCGGCGCTCACCGTAATCTGCTCGCTCGTCTGGCCGGGCTGCATGGTGGGATCAAGCTGTAGCGTTTGATTCACCTGCAGCGTAATGGCGCCTTCCTCAAACTTCTTAAATCCCGCCACGCTGCAAGTGACCCGGTATTGAGAAGGCTTCAATCCCGAAAAGCGATAAACGCCCGTCTCATTGCTCACGGTGGAGAGCGAGGTTCCCGTGGCGACATCGGTGGCAGTGAGTTGCGCATTCGGCACCACTCCGCCGCTCGGATCTTTCACGGTACCCGTAATCGAAGCGCCGAAGCTTTGGGCAAACGCCCGCTTGGGAATAAGGCACAGGATCGAGAGAAGAGCGCAGAATGCAACCAGATAGGGGGTGAAACGACGGACTTTCATAGCTATTGCTTACCTTTGGATGGGAGAGACGTGGATAAAATCTGTGAGACAGAGAGGATTTGGCCGCGATGCAACAACTCTTTCTGAAGCTCCTGCAAGTCCACCTGTTGCAGAGAGTGGCGTGAACGGAAGGCGAGCGCGGCGGCAACACCGGCGCTTTCGCCGACAATCATGTAATTAGCCTCCATGCGAAAGGAGGCGTACGCAATCGTAGAAGCAGAGATTGCTGCCGTCACCAGCAGATTGGAACACTGCGAA
>CAXUBB010000023.1:0-21180 GCA_964249105.1 uncultured Bryobacteraceae bacterium
GAGACATTGAATTTTTTGGCGGTGCCGTTTTTGATGCTGTTCGTTTGCGGGTATTACTGGGCCGCGATCTCCACTCTTTACGAAGAGTATCGCGATAAGCTCCATTGGCAGCGGTCCCGCAAGTTGGCTGAAGTGCAATAGCGCTTTCCCTCCAGTAGGGACAGCTACTCATATCGAAGCGCCACCATGGGATCGACGCGCAGGGCTCGCCGGGACGGCAACCAAGTCGCTACCAGTGCGATGACAAGGAACAATAGCGACGAACCGGCAAAAGAGAGGGCATCGACCGTATTGAGTCCATAGAGCACGCCGCGTAGGAGTTGCGCCGCGCCGAGCGCGAGCACCATCCCAGTCAGCAATCCGGCCAGGACAGGACGGATGCCTTCGCGCACCATCTGTAAGAGAATGTCACGCTTCTGTGCGCCAATCGCCATGCGGATGCCAATTTCGCGCGTGCGAAGGACGATGAGATAGCTGACCGTGCTATAGATACCCATCACGGCCAGCAGCAGTCCGAACAGACTGATAGTAGACGCGATAGCGGCCGAAAAGCTGTCAATGAGGAACGCGTCTGTCTGACGCAGCATTTCTTGGAGAGTGGACGTGGATGCTACCAGACTGGGATCAACGGCCGAGATGATTGGGTCCATCGCTCGCATCACGAGCGTCGGATCGGAACGTGTCCGGACCAAAATGGGGTAATCTTGGAGCCGGTCGGTAGGTAAGGGCAGATAGATCTGCTCGGAGTCACTGCCGTCCAGCGTGACGCCACGGGTGTCACGAGCCACGCCGATGACCTGCCAGGTCGGCCCATCAGGGAGAAGTTCACCTTTATTGTGAAATTGCTCGTCAGCACCCAGGCGCAGGCGGCGACCAATGGGATTCTGTCCGGGCCAAAGCCGCCGGGCAGCCGATTCACTGAGAATGATAACCTGTTCCGACTGACCGGCCTGCGACGGAAGACCATGACCTAATAACAAGGGAATACCAAGCGTCTGGAAGTAGTTAGCCTGCACCCACGTATAGTAGAGTGTTCCATGCGTATTCCGGGCCGATGGCGATTCCCCGTTCAGTGAGACGGCGGCTTTCCGCCCGCCGTTGTCGTCCGGCGCCCGGGCGCTGGTGAGAGCCGTTATTCCAGGCAGTGCCTCGAGACGGTTACGAAGATCGCGCACGAGGACGGCTTTATGGTCGGCGCTATATTGAGATTCCTCTGGAAATTGAAGACTTAAATCAATAACGTGTTCGCCATCGTAGCCGGTATTCATCCGGAGCGCATGAATGGTGCTACGGATCAACAGACTGCCGGCGATCAGGAGCGTAAGCGAGACGGCAACCTGGGCAGCAATGAGGAGGTGGCGCAGTCGGCTGCGAATGGAGGAAATGCCCGCGCCTCGGATGGTGGAGAAGAGCGCGGAGCGGGAACTTTCCAAAGCCGGGGTGAGCCCAAACAGGAGGCCCGCGAAAACAGAGATGGCAAGAACGTATGTAAACGTGGCGAGATCAGGGTTCACATTGAGGACCAGCGTGCCGTCTTCGACAGGCAGAGCTTCGGCAACCATTGTGGTTGCTACATGCAACAGACCCCACGTGAACGGCAGGGCGAGGCAACCGGCCAGCAGGCCCAATAACGCGCTTTCTGTCAGCAATTGCCGAATCAAGCGCGGTCGGCCGGCTCCCAGAGAGAGGCGCATGCCTAGTTCCTGCTGACGAGTCGTTGCGCGGGCCAGTTGCAGACTGGCGACATTGGCGCAGGCGATTACCAGGACCATTCCGGCGGCCACCATGATGAGCAAGAGGGTTAACCTCAAGCCGACGTTCATCGGGCCGGGAAGGGGGGAACCTGGTGAAAGGGTAGCGGTCACGCCTTTACGCAGGTCGGAGTGCGAATCATGTAGAGTGCGCAGATGAGAGGCCAGCAGAGTTGTCTCTGCTTGTGCCTGAGTCCTACTGATGCCGGGAGCGAGACGACCGAACACGCGACAACACAGGTCCTCGCGGTCATGCAACCGATTGCTTTGCGGATGGACCAGCGGATCGAGACGGAGCGGCAGCCAGAAGTCCGGCACGGCTATGCTGGTCCCGACGAAGTTGTGAGGCGTGATGCCAACGATGGTAAAGGCGACGCCATTGAGCCGGATGCTCTTGCCCAACACGGCGGGATCGCCGGCAAACCGTTTCTGCCAATAATTCTCACTAATGAGAACCGAGGGCGAAGCCGTGAGTTCCGGAATGCTGATCGATTCGAAGGTGCGGCCGCGCAGGGCCTTCACCCCGAGAACCGAAAAGTAGTTCTCCGAAACGATGAAGGTACTGGCGAACTCGGCATGGTTCGCGGCGGGCCGCAGCAGCCCCAGTCTTCCGATCAGCGACCCAGTCTCGGCACGGTGCCGACTGACGATGCCGCCCGCACCGGTAAGCTTGAGCTGGTTAAGATAACACGTGATGACGCCGTTAAATGACCGGAGATGGTCTCGATACGCTTCGTAATCCGGATAGCTGAATTGGGAGTTGATGACGCCAGACTGAAGATGCAGCGCGAAGTTGACCATTCGGGCGGGATCACGCGCATCGAGAGGCCGCGCGACAAAGGCCTGGTAAGCCGTGAACACCGCCGTATTGACGCCGATCCCGAGCGCCAAGGCCAACACCGATACGGTGGTGAAGCCGGCCTGGCGGAAGGAGGTACGCGCCCCGTAACGCAGATCCTGGAGTACGGTTTCGAGCAGGAGCACATAAGACGCTCTCACCATTTGTTTCATGAGTACACAGAGAAAACGAGGCCAGATAGTAATTTGTGACAAGAAAGCACATGCGCCTCATCGCAGGTTTTTGGTTGGATGTAGTTACTGCTCCAAATAGCCCACTCGCCAAATAAATTATTTGACGAGCGGACTAGAACCTTGATACTATTCCCCCCAAGCCGAGGGAATTCACTGATAAATCTCCCTTGGAAAGGAGAAGTTCACCATGTTACGAGTGTTCTCCGTTGTACTCGCCGCTACTTTTCTCTCCATGACTGCCAGCGCCGGGCAGGCTGTCTCTGGAGCCATTAATGGATACCTGACTGATCCTTCCGGTGCTCAAATCGCGAACGCCACAGTTATCGTTACCAATGAGCAGACGGGAGTTGAGACGAAGCTCACCACAAACGAGGCAGGCTTCTATAACGCGACCAACTTACCTCCGGGTCAATACTCTGTTTCTTTTGAGCAGAGAGGATTTTCAAGGATCACTCGCGAACATGTGGTGCTGCAAGTGGATGCCACCGTGCGCGTCGATGCCACGCTTCAGCTTGGCTCCATGTCGCAGCAGGTAACCGTCGCTGCCGGGGCCGAGCTTTTACAGACTGAAAAGAGCGATGTTTCTCAAACTTTCGATCAGCAGCAGGTCCAGAACTTGCCGATTATCGGAAGAAACATCACACAGCTCTATTCCGTTGTTCCGGGCGCGCTCAATGACACTTTCCAAATGGGAGCGGGTGAAAATCCGGCCGGCACAAACCGTGTCTATATTAATGGCACTTGGTCCGGCGCGCAGGAATTCATTCTGGACGGAATCACAGATCGCTCTTACGGATTCAGCGGCATACAATTGATTGTTCCGCCCCAGGACTCCGTACAGGAACTCAAGCTGACGACCGCCGATTACGACCCGGAGTTTGGCAGCACGGCAGGTATGGTGGCGCAATACGTCACTAAGTCGGGAACCAACGAGTTTCATGGATCACTTTTCTACTTCAATCGGAATTCCGACACCTTTGCCGCCGATCCGCTGACGCAGAAGATTGCGGGAACCGGCAAAAATGGCAAAGGGCTAGGAGTCTCGCCTTTCAATTGGAACCAAGGCGGATTCAGCGCGGGAGGACCAATCAAGAAGAACAAGTTATTTCTCTTTGGCGATTATCAACTGACCCGGACGATTCAAGGAGCTTCCATCCTCTCGACCGTCCCCAACAACGCCTTCCGGATCGGGGATTTTAGCGCTGTCGCGACGACCACTCCCATTTACGACCCAGGAACGGGCAATGCTGACGGAACAGGCCGACAGCAGATTTCCTGTCAGGGAAGACTGAACGTGATCTGTCCTTCCCGTATCAGTCCAGTGGCATTGAATCTGTTGAACATTCTTCCCCGCGCCAATATCAGCCAAGTGACGGACAACAACTATGTGGGCGATGTAAAAGAACAGTTCAACCAGAATTGGACTGATTTCCGAGGCGACTGGAATATCAGCAATTCAAACAAATTCTTCGCCCGTTACAGTTACTTTAATAGCGACTTGACCAATCCCCCTTTATTTGGAGTCGCGGGAGGACCGACGCAAGGCGGTCTCAGCCCGGAAACGGCGACTTCCGATGCGCAACATGCCGCGCTGAATTATGTGCATACCTTTTCCCCGACCTTGTTGACCGAAGCGCGAGCCGGAGTGGCGCGTTTTAATTTGAACGCCTATCAATTCGATTCCGGTCTCAAGACAAATGACCAAGTGGGTATTCCCGGCATCAACACCGGAAATGTCCTCACGGGAGGCTTGGCGGGGATCAATATCGGGGGTCCCGTGGGCGGGTTCTCCATGGGAATACCCAGCGGCGTGGGGATACCCAGGCTGGATGCGGAAACCACCTTTCAGTTTGTCAATAACTGGTCCAAGATGAGCGGATCTCATCAACTGCGCTGGGGCGTCGATGTGCGCCGGTACCGGTTCGATTTTCTGTCGGTGAACGCCAGTTCACGCGGCAATTACACCTTCTGTCAGTCAGCGACCGGCATTCCCGGCCAGTCCGCTTCGGGACTCGGCATGGCGACGTTTCTGCTGGGGGGAACTTGCTCCTTTGACCGCGCGATTTTTACCCAGCGGCCCGCCGAAAGGCAAACCAACTTAGGACTTTATGCGCAGGATATCTGGCGCGTCAACAACCGGCTGACCCTCAACTACGGATTGCGTTGGGACTACTTCACTCCGGTCACTTCACCGAAGAAGGGAGGTCTGGCCAACTTTGATCCAAACACCGGCTACATTTTACTGGCCGGTCTAGGGGATGTATCAAACAGCGCCGATGTCGAGACGCCGCTTAGAGATTTTGCTCCCAGAATCGGATTCGCTTTTAAGCTGACGCAAAACACTGTGATTCGCGCCGGCTTGGGACGCAGTTTTTTCTCTTCCGGTTATGATGCGACGTTTTATCACTTAACAAGCTTCTACCCGATCATTGCTCAGCAGCAGGTTACGCAAACGAACCTGTATCAAACTGTATTTCAGATTAACCAAGCTCCCCCGAATGCGGCGGCGCCGGAGTTACCCTCATCCGGCAGGCTTCAAGCCCCCAATGGAACTCTGCTGAAGAGCCGTCCGTTCGATTGGAAAACGGAAACGATGGATTCCTGGAACTTCACGATTGAGCAATCCCTGGGACAGAGCGCAACGTTATCGCTCGGGTATGTAGGAAGCAAAGGAACTCATCTGTCCTGGTCGTACAATATGAATGCCGCTAATGTGGGCGTTGGTCCTTTGCTGGGGCGACGGCCTTACTACGGAGTCTACGGCCTCTCGCAAAGCATTAACATGGAATGCAACTGCTCCGATTCCAATTACAATGCGCTTCAGATTGTGTTTAACAAGCGCCTCTCCAGTTTCTATACCGTGACTTCAAACTTCACGTGGAGCAAGTCGCTCGGATACGGCAACAACAACCCGTACAATCGCGCACTGAATTACGGGCCGGGAGGCAGCAATATCGGCACGATCGACCGGGCCGTGATCTGGACCACTTTGCACACGCTCAACATTCCTTATGGTCCCGGTTTTCACTTTGGCTCCGATGCCAAGGGCGTGAAGAAGTTCTTGTTGGCGGGATGGGTATTCAGCGGCATCACTAGCCTGCAATCCGGGTTGGCCTACACACCGTCTGTTTCGAGCAACGCCAGCCTGAACGGAGATTTCACGCAACGGCCGAACCGTATCACCGGGGTCTCGCCGTCTGATGTTCCCGGCGGCCAATCGGCTGCACGATGGTATAACCCAAGCGCCTTTACTATTCCGGTATGCTGCCAAGTGGGGAACGCCTCAGTAGGCATGCTGCGTGGTCCCGGCGCTATTGATGCAGACTGGTCCATGTCGAAAAACTTTAAATTCAGTTCAATTCTGAATCGTGAAAGCACATCGATTGAGATCCGGGCTGAGGCCTTTAATGTATGGAACAACAAGAATCTAGGTCTGCCCAACGCCAATGTGGATGCCTCGTCGGCGGGTCAAATTACCGCTCTCCAGTACCCCATGCGCCGGATGGAATTCGGCGTACATATTGCGTTCTGAAGCCTGTATTTTGTCTCGCTCTTGTTTGGCTTCTCCCGACAATTGGCTGGGCACAGACCCAAGCCGAAATTGCCGGGCATGCTCAGCGCGCCGCAACTGCCATTCGCGCCAATCAGGCTGACGTAGCAGTACAAGAGTTGGAAGCATGGCTGCGGCTTGATCCTAAGAACGTGAATGCACGAGCCAATCTCGGGATGATCGCCTTTACGCAAGGCAATTACAAGAGAGCCGCTCAGGAATTCAAAACGGCCCTTTCGCTGTCACCATCGCTTTGGAGCGCAAAAGCGTTTTTGGGGATGTGCCAGATTCGGCTGGGCATCATCAGGGAAGGGCAAGACTTGCTGGAGTCCTCCGTCCCTCGCGTGCCGGATCACACTTTGCGCAATCAAGCAGGGCTGGAACTAATCAGAAGCTATTTGAACGGAGGAGAGCCGCGCAAAGCCGTGCCGGTTATTCGTCTGCTGGAAGAGCGCGATCCGTCTAATCCGGAAATTCAGTATTCCGCTTATCAGCTTTATTCCGCACTCGCCGCAAGCGCTCTTGAGAAACTAAGCAGCGCGGGGGGAGATTCGGCGCGAGTCCATCAGGTTCTTGCCCAATCCTTCATGGTGCAGGAGAAATACTCGCAAGCCGTCGAGGAGTATGCAAAGGCGCTGGAGCGAGATCCACGCTTATCCGGCCTTCACTTGGGCAAGGGACAGGCCATACTGGCCGAAAGCCGCACCGGAGAGAACCGGCGGAAAGCGGCAGACGAGTTCACTGCCGAATTAGAGGTGGACCCGGACAATGCGGATGCCGCTTATCAACTGGGCCAACTTTGCTATGAAAACTCGGATTCGGACGGAGCAAGGCGATGGTTGACGCAAGCGGTAAGACTTCGCCCCAATTTCCCCGAAGCTCACGTCGCGCTAGGGCTGATTTTCGTTGGGACAGGAAGCGAGGAAGCGGCGCTCGACCAATTCAAATTGGCCGTAAAGCAAGCGCCCAATCATCGGATGGCGCATTATCACTTGGCGCAGTTGTACAAAAAAGGCGGGCGCACTGAGGAGTCGAATCGGGAATTTGATATTTTTCGTAAGCTGTCGGATTCCCAAAACGGAAAGAAGCCGTCCGTTGAGACGGACCGCATCTCCATTCATCAGCGCTAAACAATAGTAAATTTGTGTCTTGCTTTAATAGGAGTTCGATGAAACTCCAAAGCTACACCATCACGCAAGGAAAAGACCGCGCTCCAGCTCGCTCCTTCCTGAAATCCATTGGTTACAGCGATGAAGACCTGAAAAAGCCCATTATCGGCATCGCCAATACCTGGATTGGAACCATGCCCTGTAACTTCAACCTCCGTGAGTTAGCGGTGGATGTGGCGCAGGGAATCCGGGAAGCGGGCGGAACACCCATGGAGTTCAATACGATTGCCATTAGCGACGGAATCACCATGGGAACGGAGGGCATGAAGACCTCGCTGGTGAGCCGCGAAGTCATTGCCGATTCCATTGAACTGGTGGCGCGCGGTCACATGTTTGACGGCATCGTCGCCCTGGTTGCTTGCGACAAAACCATTCCGGGCGCTGCGATGGCGCTGCTGCGGTTGAATGTGCCCGGCGTTGTTCTCTATGGGGGAACGATGCTGCCGGGCCGTTACAAAGGCCGGGACATCACCATTCAGGATGTTTTTGAAGCCGTCGGAGCTAATGCCGCCGGCCGTGTGAGTGATGACGAACTGCTGGCTATCGAGAATGCGGCTTGTCCCGGACCCGGCGCTTGCGGAGGCCAGTACACCGCCAATACAATGTCCACTGTGATGGAGATCATTGGGCTTTCACCCATGGGCCTTAATGCCATTCCACAGGTGGACCAACGTAAGCACGGAGCAGCCAAGCAATGCGGCGAGATCATTATGAACGCGGTCAGGAAGAACATCCGGCCCTGCGATATCGTGACGCGCGCCGCTATTGATAATGCGATTGCCAGTGTCGCGGCATCCGGCGGTTCAACTAATGCTGTGTTGCACCTGTTGGCGATGGCGGGGGAAGCAGGCGTGCCGCTGACGATCGATGATTTTCAGGAGCTTAGCAGTAAGACGCCGCTTTTGGCGGATCTGAAACCGGCGGGAAGGTACACGGCGGCTGATGTTGACAAAGCGGGCGGTATTCCTGTTATCGCCAAACGGCTGCACGACGGCGGATATGTAAACTCTGATGCTCTCACGATCACGGGAAAGACATTCGGAGAACAGATGGTATCGGTCGCGGAAACTCCTGGGCAAGATGTGATCAGGCCTTTGGATAATCCCATTAAAAAGTCAGGCGGCCTTGTTATTCTGAAGGGCTCACTGGCACCGGAAGGCTGTGTGATCAAGGTGACAGGATTGAATCGATCTTCGCAAACTGGTCCTGCCCGTGTGTTCGATAGCGAAGAGGCGGCAATGAAAGCGGTGCTGGGCAGTCAGATCAAGCCCGGCGATGTGGTTGTCATCCGGTATGAGGGGCCGCGCGGCGGTCCTGGCATGCGGGAAATGCTAGGCGTAACCAGCGCTATTGTCGGCGAGGGTCTCTCCGAAAGCGTTGCGCTTATTACTGACGGCAGATTCAGCGGAGCGACACGCGGCTTTATGGTAGGCCATATCGCTCCTGAGGCGGCTGTCGGCGGCCCCATTGCCGCTGTGCGCGAAGGCGAGTCGATCACGATTGATCTCGATACAAAAAGTATTAACTTAGACATTTCAGAGGCGGAGTTACGAGACCGGCTTCGTCAATTCACCCGTCCCGCGCCTAAATACACCACGGGCGTCATGGCCAAATATGTCGCCTTGGTCGGTTCAGCGGCGCGTGGAGCTGTCACTTCCCAACCTGCGCTGTAGTTTATGCGAGCTTTGGTGCAGCGCGTTTCGCGGGCCAGCGTTTCAGTTAATGCGGAGATTGTCGGCGAGATTCGCCGGGGCTTGCTGGTCCTTTTGGGAATTCGAGAGGGCGACAAGGAGACGGACGCCGCGAAATTAGCAAAAAAGACCGCCAATCTCCGGGTTTTCCCGGATCTCGATGGAAAGATGAATTTGAGTGTGCGCGACATCGCGGGAGAAATGCTCATTGTTTCTCAGTTCACTTTATATGCGGATACAACAGGCGGAAATCGACCTTCTTACTCCGAAGCGGCAAAATCCGCAACGGCTGAACCCTTATACGAATCATTTATCCAGCTTTGCAAAGAGCAAGGAGTTACGGTGGCAACAGGCGTTTTCGGAGCGCATATGGAAGTGGCGTTGATTAATGATGGTCCGGTAACTTTAATTTGCTGCTCAGAGAGTTAGTGAGCATCATACAAGCGCTCTGTGTTACTAACTAGAGTAGATATGGCAAAAACATCGGCTTCCCCCAATTACGAAATTCTAGAAGCAGCTCTCCAGGGTTTAGAGGCGCAAAGGCAGAAGCTTGATGAGCAGATCGCTCAAGTGCGCTCCATGATGGGACGCCGAGCCGGCAGGCCTTCCAAGAGCGCCCACTCACGCGCGGGAGGAATCGAGGCCGCCGGCCGTGCCGGGCAGGGGAAGCGTCGAAAGCTCAGCGCTGAAGCGCGCAAACGAATTGCCGTCGCGCAAAAGAAGCGTTGGGCTGATTTCCGGAAGAATCAGGCGTAAGCGTTCCAGGCAAATTGCTTTACGATATCTTCGATATCGCCGTCGGCAATCACTTTACCTCTTTGCAGAAAAATCGCTCTTTGGCTGAGCGCTCGCGCGAAATGGATGTCGTGCGTCGCAATAATCATGGGCTGCTTGAGCGCCCGTAGTAATTGAACGAGATTACGCTGGCCCGGAGGGTCGAGCGCCGTTGTCGGTTCATCCAAGAGTAACAGCTCAGGATTCATGGCCAATACTCCGGCTAAAGCGACCCGGCGCTTCTCCCCCGCGCTGAGATGGTAAGGCGCGCGCTGAAAGAGAGTTTCTCCGATTCCTACCTGACGCAGGAACTCCTGGGCTTGATGGTTGGCCAGATTCTCCGGCCAACCGGAATTCAAAAGCCCGAACATTACATCTTCCAGAACGGTCGGCATAAACAGTTGCTCGTCGGCATCTTGGAAGACGATGCCGACTTTGCGCCGAATCTCAGCCAGGTTGTTTTTTGACAGTTCAAGACCGCCGACTTGAATAAAACCGCGCCCGATCAGAATTCCGTTCATGTGCAGCAACAAAGTCGTTTTGCCGGAGCCATTTGGACCAAAAATAACTAGGTTCTCCGCCCTATCGACCTTAAGTGAAACCTTATCTAGTACTTTGTTACCGTCGGCATATTGGTAAGTGAGATCACGGATCTCAAGAGCGACGCTCATGGTAGAAGCTGCAATCCTATGGCAAAACCAAAGCCTAGAGCCAAAGCGCCCCATTCCTGATACCTCAGGGAAACGAACGACTTGGAAGGTAAACTGCCGGAGTAACCACGACTTAACATGGCATGACTTACAATGATTGCTTTTCCCAAAGACCGGCCAAAGAGCACGGCAATCATGCCGGAGAACGCTAAAGTTGCCAATCGCCGCTTGTGTCCGCCGCGAGCTTGAAAGGCGATCTGCATTGTTTTAACTTGTTCCGCCAGAACAAACAAATAACGATAGACAATTTGTGTTATCCCCAAAAGAAATTGAGGAAATTTGAAGAAAGCTGCCGCTGACACGAAGTCGGGGAAAGGAGTAGCTGTAATGCCGATCAAAACAGTAAGCGCGGATAAATAGCTTTTTACTAAGATGGCCCAGGCGCGAGAAGAGTCTCCCGCTAAGTAGATTGTAAAAGCAAAAAAACCGACAAAGGGAAATGCCAGCATCGATGTGAAAGCAATTTGAAGAGTAGGCAGGCGGCCTACGACGGCAATCAACAATATGAAAGCTAAGTAAGTAACAGCTTGCAGGAGTGATGGCGATCGTAGTAAAGCCAATCCTACCAGCATGGTCAGTAGGAAAACGAGCTTGACACGGGCATCCAGATAACGCAGTGGACTTCCTTCATTGCCCTGATAAGGATCATTCAGCCGTAGCAACGGGACTCCCAATGCGCTTAGGAATAAGACCGGCGCGTGCGTGTCAGCAAATAACTTCCAAGGACACAAGCGAAGTAAATCAGCAAAAGGCCAATCAGTCCGGCGCTGACGCGGCTTAACCAGGAAGCTCCCAGCATTTGAACCTGGTAATCCCGCAAAGGAGAGTGCAAGATAGAGGCAGCGCTAAAGCGTGCCTGCCACCTGGCCGCCAGATGCTCGATGCCGTCTGGAAGAGTGGAAGCAACCACGGCTCCGGCAGTTGCCAGCACAATACTGATTATCGCAATGGCCCCCACCGTTTTATAGCGCATCGGTTGATGCACGGAAGGGCTAAACTGATGGTTTGTTTCAGGGCTGATTCTCTCAATGGCCTTCAAAACAGAGACCGTAATAGCTCCTTCCACCACCGCGTTAACGGCAAACAGGCCAAGCGAGATGATCAACAAGGCGCTTGAGATCGGGTTTCCCGACAGCCGTAATTCAGCCAACGCCAAAATGCCGCTAACCAGGACGGAACAAATGCCTCCGAGAAGCACGCCATGCCATCGCCATCGTGTCTGCAGGAAGAATCGGACCGGCAGGTAGCCGGCCCACACGCCGAGCATCGCCATGTTGATGATATTGGGACCTAAGGCGAGCACGCCGCCGTCTTGGAACACCAGCGCTTGAATGAGAAGAATCGCGCACAGAACCAACGAGGCAGCCCAAGGCCCAAATACGGCGGCAAGAAGCGTGCCCCCGACCAGATGGCCGCTGGTTCCCAAACCGACCGGAAAGTTAATCATCTGAGCCGCAAAGATAAAGGCTCCCATCACTCCCAGCAGGGCAAAGTGATTCATTTCAGCGTTCCCTTGCGCCCGCCGCGACACAACGGCGATGGATGGAATAGCAATCGCGTCGAGACTGGCCCAAACCGGAGGGGAAAGGAAATTATCCGGAATGTGCATAAACGCCCTTATTCTCTCATTACTCTTTCGGTGGGTTGTGCATCATGAACTCATGATCCTTGGCGTTGGAACTGACCTGGTGGAAGTACACCGTATTCGTGAGAGCATCGACCGGTTCGGGGACCGTTTCCTTCGCCGGATCTACACGGATCGCGAACAAGCCTATTGCAAGAGTAAGGCAAATGCCGCGGAACGCTTTGCCGGGCGGTTTGCCGCGAAGGAGGCAGGCATGAAGGCGATTGGAACCGGTTGGCGGCGCGGCGTTACCTGGCGGGATTTTGAGGTGACGAATGAGCCTTCCGGCAGACCCACCTTACGGCTCCATGGCGTTGCCGAAAAGACTGCGCGGGATTTGGGTGTGGGGCGGATTTCGCTTTCGATCACGCACACGGCGCGGGAGGGTTTTGCCATCGTGATTTTAGAAGATGGCTGCTAAGCGCGCTAGTCGGACCAGGGTTGGAGAAATTCCTGTTATACTCATCGTCGAATACCTCGAATGCCTAGGCAATCCAAGAATCTCTCCGGCGACGCTGACCTCCTGCAAGGAACGCTGGACATGTTGATCCTGAGGGTGGTCGCGCTCCGGCCCATTCACGGGTATGCCATTGTTCAGCGCATCGGACAGCTTTCGGGAGAGGCGCTGCAAATTCGCCAAGGGTCTCTTTACCCCGCGCTGTACCGATTGGAAAAGGGAGGCTGGCTTGCGTCTGATTGGAAGACGACCGAAGGCGGCCGCGACGCAAAGTTTTACCGCCTTACGAGAGCCGGACGGCGTCATTTAGAAGACGAGAAGGCCGGTTGGACGCGCCTTTGTCAGGCCATTTCGCTGGTGCTGGAAACGGCAGAGTGAGGAGTTGAAGAGATGAAATGGATCTCCTGGCTGAAGCGATCCCGCAATTGGGAACGGCGAATGCACGCCGAATTTCAGTTTCACTTTGAAAATCAAGTAACTGATTACATACGAGAGGGACTGACCCGAGAAGAGGCGGAGGCATGCGCTCGCCGGGACTTCGGCGCGGTCGAATGGGCGAAAGACGAATGCCGGGATCAAAGAGGGTTCGAGCCGCTCCGTCAACTCTGGCGTGATCTTCGATTCGCCCTTCGTTCTTTACGCAAAACACCGGGATATACTACTGCGGCGATGGTGACCCTGGCCTTAGGCATCGGAGCAACCACCGCCATCTTTAGCGCATGGGACGGTGTGGTTCTCAGACCGCTGCCCTATCACGAACCGGATCGCTTGGTGCTCGTGTTGCTCTATAATCGAAGCCTCAAGTACGCCACCGATCTTTCTTATCCAGACTTTCTCGATTGGCAGCGTGATGCACGCTCCTTCGAGCAAATCGCCGCGTTCATGCCAACCGGCTATGATCTGGTGAGTCCCGGTTCGCCCGAGCATGTGAACGGGTATGGAGTTTCTTCGAGCTTCTTTCGCACTCTCGGCGTGAGCCTGGCTGTGGGCAGTTCCTTTTCTCCCGACGCAGACCGGCTCGGCGGCATGCCTGCGGCCATCATCAGCCATCGTATTTGGCGGGAACGTTTTGGGGAAACCCTGCTGCCATCGGCAAACCCATTACCCTGAATGGCGCCGGTTATACGGTGATTGGCGTCTTGCCAGCCGCGTTTCGTTTTGAAGGCCAGCCAGTTGATGTCTTCACCCCGATCGGTCAAGCGGACCCTATTTACCAGAAGGATCGTACGGTTCACGAAATCCTCTGTGTTGCACGCTTAAGAAATGAAGTCAGCA
This sequence comes from uncultured Bryobacteraceae bacterium, assembly GCA_964249105.1. Taxonomy (GTDB): domain Bacteria; phylum Acidobacteriota; class Terriglobia; order Bryobacterales; family Bryobacteraceae; genus Bog-105. The sequence continues at coordinate 14,034 of CAXUBB010000023.1, forward strand.
TTGGTCAGGCGCAAGCCGAAATGAACACGCTTCAGGAGCGTATCGACGAATTGAACCCCACCACGGAGAAAGGGCAGGAAACGTCGGTCATTCCGCTGAAGCAAAGCCTTGTCGGCAACGTGAGCGAGACGTTTCTCCTGCTGCTCGGAGCTGTCGGCTTCGTTTTGCTTATCGCCTGCGCGAACGTTGCGAATCTGACCCTGGCACGCTCAGCAGCACGGACACGCGAATTTGCGGTTCGACGGGCACTCGGTGCGAGCCGCATGCAAATCATCCGGCAATTGCTCACGGAGAGCGTGCTTCTGTCGTTGGTCGGCGGAGTTCTCGGACTCGCCGTTGCAAAATTTGGGCTCAGGGCGATCCTGGCGGCGGTTCCGGGAAGTCTGCCGCGCATTGAGAACATTGGCATCAACACTTCTGTTCTCCTGTTTGCGCTGGGCGTCTCGGTCCTGGTGGGAGTGCTGTTCGGCCTGACATCGGCGCTGAAACATGCCAGTAGCGATCTGCAGGCAGGCATCAGAGCGGGAGGTCGCGGCTCAACTGCCAGTCATCAGCGCACGCAGGGAGTTCTCGCCATCACGCAATTCGCGCTGGCATTGGTCCTGCTGTCGGGCGCTGGGCTGCTTTTCCGCACCATTCATAACCTCTGGGCCGTGAACCCAGGCTTCGAAACGCAGCACGTCATCACGTTCAAAGTCGGACTTTCCCCTTCCACGACGCAAACGCCGTCAGCGACGCGCGCCACTTATCAACAACTCACCGAGCGCATCCGCCAGATTCCCGGCGTTGAGTCAGCGGACATGACGGCGCTGGTGCCTTTGGGCAGGGGTAGCAATTCCGGCCCGTTCTGGCTCGGGCCGCATCAGCCGGCATCCATGGCGGAGATCCCACGGGCGACCTATTATCCGATTGGTCCCGATTACCCCCGCACCATGCGAATCCCACTCCTGCGCGGCCGCTTTCTCACGCCGGCCGACAGTGTTCATTCGGAACCGGTCATTCTCATCGACAGCCTAATGGCGCGCACCTACTTTCCCCATCGCGATGCCTTGGGCCGGACGATAACGATTCCGCACTGGGGCGGAGCTCAGGCTGTACCCGCCCGGATTGTGGGCGTGGTTGGCCATGTCGAACAAGATGGGATCGACGGCGCTGAAGGCGAAAAACCACAGATCTACTATTCTTTCTATGAGCTTCCCGATGAGACTTTGCCCATATTTCGGAATGAGATCACATTCGCCGTACGTACTCCGCTCAATCCTGCTGTTATGATGCCGGTCATTAAAAACGCAGTCTATGGAGCGAGCAGCGACCAGCCGGTTTATGACATTCGCACCATGCGCGAAATCGTTTCCGGGTCCATGGCGCGCCAGCGCTTTCCCATGATTCTGCTGGTTGCCTTCGCGGTGTTGGCTTTGCTGCTGGCTACTGTTGGGATATACGGCGTGATCTCCTACTCAACTGCTCAGCGTGTGCCGGAGATTGGAATCCGCATGGCGCTGGGAGCAACGAGGCGGCACGTGCTGCGGATGCTACTGGGGCAAGGTCTTCGACTTGCCGCGATTGGTGTCGGCATGGGAGCCGCGGCAGCCGCCATGCTCACCCGAGCGCTATCAAGCTTCTCACACCTCCTTTACGGCGTCCGCGCCACCGATCCGCTCACATTCCTCGTTGTTTCGCTTTGCCTAATCATGGCCGCTCTCTTGGCCTGCTACCTTCCAGCCCGACGAGCGGCGCAGCTAGATCCCATGGCGGCGCTCCGGCAAGACTAATTCGTCGGCTATCGCCGATCATCAGTGGGTTTTTGGAAATAATCCTCACTGCCACCTATACGCAGTTGTCACTTGGCTCGCTTGCCAAGCGGTAACGCGAAGCTCACGTCGCCGGGCTTTCCGCCGTAGCAAACACTTCTCAAGATGCCGCAGTTAATTCCCTACAAGCTTCTGCTCGCCGAGGCGGCTACTGACCGCGCCCGAAGCTGTGCGTCTTCCAGTCGTTTTGACTCTTGGTAGGTGAAGACCATGCGGTGAATCACCGTTAAATTGCCGAGCACGGCAATCGTCCAGAGGACAGGAGCCATGCGGTCGAAAAGCGCTCCGATGATAAACAGGACCACCCGTTCGGGTCGTTCCATGAATCCTACTTTGCAGGTGGGGATAATATTTTCGGCGCGGGTGCGGGTGTAGCTGATCATCACCGAAGCAGTCATAACAACCGCCGTAAGGACTACATACGAAGGGCGGTTAATTGTTCCGTAGTAGACCAATAATCCAACCAGCAGGGCTAAATCGGAATAACGGTCGAGCACAGAATCAAAGAAACCGCCGAAACGCGTGACCTGATTGGTAGCGCGCGCGACGCGCCCGTCCACCATGTCAAACAGCCCAGCGAAGATAATCACCAGGCCTGCTGTTCTGAACCGGCCCATCGCTAAGAAAGTGGCAGCGACTATGTTGATGACCAAACCAAAGAAAGTCAGAACGTTGGGATTGATCTTGGATAAAGCAAGACCCCGCACGATCAGACGAATGATCTTATTTGCTCCCAAACCGATCGCGCGCGTGTAGGTCATTACTGCTCCATCCTTCTACGATGATGATGCCGCATCGTGAATGGTGGTGAGGCTTAGAATTTCCATCTCTCTCACACCATCCGGTATCTGAATTTTAACTGTGTCGCCGACGCGCTTGCCGAGCAAGCCTTTTCCAATCGGCGAACTGGTCGAAATCTTGCCGTTCGTGACGTCTGCTTCCTCGCTGGTGACAAGATTATAGGTTAACTCCTCGTCTTTGGTTAAATCCAGCACCACTACGTGCGAGCCAAGCCCCACCCGGTCGCGGGGAATTTTCGTCATGTCGATCATCGCGAAATCCCGCAATCTGGTCTGCAACTGCCCCAGACGGGCATTCACGAAAGCTTGTCTTTCCTTGGCGGCATGATATTCCGCGTTTTCGCTCAAGTCGCCATGAGCACGAGCTCTCAGAATCTCTTTCGGCAACTCCGAACGCAACTCGTGTTCGAGCGCCGTAATCTCATTCTGAAGCTTCTTTTTTAGATCCTCCATGCCTTGCTCAGACCATTATATCGACAGAATTAAGTCAAATTGTTACAATGAACTAGAAGGGAAGTCTTTGTCATGGCAAGTAAACCGGCATTTGCTCAGGGTGCTCAAGTCGAGCATGGAAAGTTTGGGCTCGGCTCTGTGCTCTCGTGCAACGATGACTACATCGTGATTAAGTTCGACGACCATGGCGAGAAAAAGTTTGTTACTTCGATGGCTGTTCCGTCCCTGAAGAAGAGTGACCGTCAGCCTCCTGTCGAGAAAAGGCGTGCCACCCGCAAAAAGGCCGTTGCCGCCGCTCCTGAAGCATAACGCGAGTTTTTCATGCGGATTGGCGTAGTCGTATTTCCTGGAAGTAACTGCGACCATGATGCTTGGTACGCGGTTCAACATAATCTGAAGCACCCTGCGGATTTTATCTGGCATGAATCAGGCTCACTCGGACCTGTTGATGCCGTGATTCTTCCAGGCGGGTTTTCTTACGGGGATTACCTCCGTACCGGCGCGATTGCGAAGTTTTCTCCCGTGATGGCCGCAGTGAAGAAATTTGCTCAGGAGGGTGGACCCGTACTGGGCATCTGCAACGGTTTCCAGGTGCTGACGGAGGCGGGGCTGCTCCCGGGCGCGCTAGTCCGCAATGCCAATTTGAAATTTGTTTGCCGGACGGTTTCGGTCGAAGTCGTCACGCCAGATTCTCCTTTCACCCAGGAGGCGGCGAAAGGGCAAATTTTGCAGCTTCCCGTTGCTCACGGAGAAGGCTGTTACATCGCTGACGAAGCTACTTTAGACCAGCTTGAGGCGGAAGACCGGGTGATTCTGCGGTATCGTGATAATCCCAACGGCTCGTTGCGGAATATCGCCGGAATTATGAATAAGACCCGCAATGTGATGGGCATGATGCCGCATCCTGAGCGCGCTTCCGATCCTCTCATGGGCAGCACGGACGGCTCTGTCCTTCTGCGGTCATTGTTAAACTCACTCGTTACCCACTCATGAGCATCACGCCCGACGTTGTCGCCGCGCATCAGCTCACATCCTCTGAATACGAAAAGATCGTTGCATTGCTCGGACGCGAGCCGACAATTACCGAGCTAGGTATTTTCAGCGTGATGTGGAGCGAACATTGTTCTTACAAGAGTACGCGCGTTCATCTAAAGAAACTGCCGACCGAGAGCCGGCATGTCTTGCAAGGACCGGGTGAAAACGCGGGCATCATCGACATTGGCGACGGCTTGGCGATTGCTTTTAAGATTGAATCGCATAATCATCCAAGTTTCATCGAGCCGTTCCAAGGCGCGGCCACCGGCGTCGGCGGTATTTTGCGCGACATTTTTACGATGGGGGCGCGCCCGATTGCGGTCATGGATTCGATCCGGTTCGGCAAACTGGACGACAGGGTAACGGGCGACCGGAACCGGCGCATTCTGGAAGGCGTGGTCTCCGGCATTGCGCACTACGGCAATTGCTTTGGCGTGCCGACGGTAGGCGGCGAGTGCGTTTTTGAAGAAAGCTATGACGGCAATCCGCTGGTCAACGTGTTTGCGCTGGGCGTTTTCCGTCATGACGAAATTTTCTACGGGAAAGCGAGCGGGGTAGGCAATCCCGTCATTTACGTCGGCGCGAAGACGGGCCGGGATGGAATTCACGGCGCTTCCATGGCCTCGGCGGAGTTTACGGAAGAATCCAAGCAGAAGCGGCCCAATGTGCAGGTGGGCGATCCGTTCATGGAAAAGCTGCTGCTTGAAGCATGCCTCGAAGCCATGAAGACGGGCGCTATCGTCGGCATTCAGGACATGGGCGCGGCGGGATTGACCTCTTCGACATGCGAAATGGGCAGCCGGGCGGGAACAGGCATCGAAATCGAGTTAGCGAAAGTTCCGCAGCGGGAAACGGGCATGACGCCGTATGAAATCATGCTTTCCGAATCGCAGGAGCGCATGCTCTTGGTAGCGGAAGAAGGGCGGGAAGAGCCGGTCTTTTCCGTTTTCAAGAAATGGGGCCTGGATGCGGTGCAGATCGGAGCGGTGACCGGCGACGGCATTCTGCGGGTGAGGAACAACGGCGAAATCGCGGCTGAAATACCGAACCGGGATCTGGCCGATGAAGCGCCTAAATACCGGCGGCCTTTTTCGCGGCCTTTGCGGTCAGCGCCGCTCGAAGGTCCTGCCGTACAGAGCAAGAATCTTGATAAGGATTTACGAGCGCTTCTGGCTTCGAGTGATCTTTGCTCTAAACGCTGGATCTGGGAGCAATATGATCACCAGGTTCGCACCAACACCATTGCCGGACCCGGTTTTGACGCAGCCATCGTGCGCATCAAGGGCACCAATACGTCCGTCGCGATGTCCTTGGACGGGAATGGACGTTATTGTTCGCTTGATCCGCGAGCGGGCACGAAGCTGATCGTGGCGGAGTGCTGCCGCAATTTATCCACTGTGGGGGCGCTGCCGATTGCGACCACTAACAATCTGAACTTCGGCAATCCGGAGCGGCCGGAAATCATGGCGCAGATTGTGGAGTCCATCGAAGGACTGGCGGAAGCTTGCCGGTTTTTTGAGGTTCCGATAACCGGGGGAAACGTTAGTTTATACAACGAGACGCTTGGCGCGCCTATTTTTCCTACGCCGGTCGTCGGTATCGTGGGAACACTGCCGACAGGCACCCCGATGCCCAGCACATTTGCCGAAGCAGGGGCAACAATTATTTTGCTGGGTGGTCTTGGCCAGCCGACTCATGAGGAGTTTGGCGGGACTCAGCACGCAAAAGTGATCGGCAATACGCTTTGGGGGGTGCCGCCGTACCTTGACATGGATTATGAAAAGCGCGTTGGAGATATCGTCAGGCAACTCGTGCGGGAGCGGATCGTGCAATCCGCTCATGATCTTGGCGAGGGCGGCTTGGCGGTGGCGCTGGCGGAATGCTGCTTTGGCCCGAATGAGATCGGGGCGGATGTACAGCTCGATTCAAACCTCCCGCCCGAGTTGCTTCTGTTCCATGAAGGGCCGTCCCGTATTTTAGTCTCTACATCTGAGCCGGAGCGGGTTTTGACGGCGGCAAAAGAAAAGAGTATTGAAGCGCTTCCAATTGGGGTTACACTCAAGTCGAGAGTGAAAATTGGGAATCGTGATCGGGTCCTGATCGATAGCCGCGTCGGGGAACTCAAGGACCTTTGGGATGGCTCACTCCAACAACTCCTTCATAATCCTGTGCTGGTGCCAAATTCATGATTGATTCCGAAGATCCTTGTCCGTTCGATAAGCTCCATGAAGAGTGCGGGGTATTTGCCATTTACGGGCACCCGGAAGCAGCGAATCTGGTGTACCTGGGCCTATATGCGCTTCAGCATCGCGGGCAGGAGAGCGCGGGGGCGGCTTCGAGCGATGGGCGCAAGATTCATAGCGTGCGGAAGATGGGGCATGTCGCCGACATCTTCACTCCGGACGTTTTGAATCAATTGCCGGGCATTCTGGCCATCGGCCATACCCGGTATTCCACGGCGGGTGAAACGATGCTGAGGAACGCCCAGCCGCTCTCGGTAGCGTGCAACAAAGGGCAGGTTGCGGTGGCGCACAACGGCAACCTGACCAATGCCATCGAGTTGCGCCGTGATCTGGAAGCGGATGGATCGATCTTTCAATCCACAAGCGACACCGAAGTTATTCTTCATCTGGTAGCGCGGTCCCGCGAACGAACTTTATCAGGGGCGCTGCGGGATGCTCTTTTGCAAATTGAGGGCGCGTTCTCGCTGGTCTTTCTGGCGGAAGACCGCATCATTGTGGCCCGCGACCCGCATGGCTTTCGACCGCTCGCCATAGGCAGGCTGGAAATGCCGGACGGGGTAGTTGCTACGGTGTTCGCTTCGGAAACCTGCGCCTTTGACCTGATTAACGCGACGTACGTGGGCGATGTAGAACCGGGCGAGATGGTGATTGTGGGTCCGGAAGGAATGACCCGCGAACACTACACAACGCCGGGCGTGACCGCGCATTGTTCCTTCGAGCATGTGTACTTCTCGCGGCCGGATTCGATTGTTTTTGGCAAGCCTGTGTCCGAGTCGCGCGAACAAATGGGGCGGCTGCTCGCCCG
>CAXUBB010000023.1:21190-22497 GCA_964249105.1 uncultured Bryobacteraceae bacterium
TGCGTCTTTGAGCACATCTACTTTTCGGAGGCAACCAGCCGGCTGAACAATGCCTATGTCTATAATGTACGGGAGTCTCTGGGCCGCGAGCTTGCCCGCGAACATCCGGTGGAGGCGGACCTGGTGGTGCCGGTTCCCGATTCGGGCGTGTTCGCGGCGCTTGGTTACGCGGCGGAATCTGAAATCCCATACCGGCAGGCTTTGATACGAAATCATTATGTGGGACGGACATTTATCGAACCGTCGCAGGCGATCCGCGATTTTGGAGTGAAGCTGAAACTCAACCCGGTACGGCATTTGCTGGAAGGCAAACGCGTCGTGCTGGTGGACGATTCCATTGTGCGCGGAACAACAAGCCGCAAAATCGTTCGCATGGTGCGGAACGCGGGCGCGCGCGAGGTTCATCTGCGAATTTCGTGTCCTCCGACGATCTCGCCGTGTTATTACGGCGTAGACACTCCTTCGCAGAATGAATTGATTGCCGCCAACAACACGATTGAGCAGATCCGGGAGTATGTGGAGGCCGATTCGCTGGCTTACCTGAGCCACGACGCGCTTCGGAATTCAATTAAAGATACGGATGGGCAATTCTGTTATGCCTGTTATACAGGCAAATATCCAACCCTGGTTCAAATTGGCGAGATTGTGATGGCGAAGACGGGCTGCTGCTAGGAGACGGTCTGTCCACCCAAGCAACTCCTTTGCTCACTCTCGAAGAGTACTTTGAACTCGAACGTAGGTCGATTGAACGGCATGAGTATCTCAAGGGCAGGGTGTATGCCATGCCGGGCGGCACCGAGTCACACTCGAAAATTAGCCTGAACATTGGCGGCGACCTAATGGTGAAATTGAAAGGTCGTGAGTGCAGCGCCTATAACGGTGACATGCGGATCAGGACTTCTTCCGCCGGTCTCTATACGTATGCGGATGCCGTTGTCGCTAGTGACCCGAAGGTTGAGAGAAACACTCTTCTAAATCCAATCGTGATTGCCGAGGTGCTTTCCAAACGAACCCGTAATTACGACCGGGGCGACAAATTTGAGATGTATCGTCAGATTCCGTCCTTTCTGGAGTACCTTTTGGTGGCTCAGGATCGCGTGTATGTAGAACACCATGCCCGACAGAGCGGTTCCGAGTCCCGTCCTGGATGGCTGATGAGGGAGTACCATGACCTCGATGATACGGTTTACCTCCCCTCCATTGACATTCGGTTACGTCTTTCCGACGTATACGACAAGGTCAGCTTTCCCATCCGCCTTCCGTCACTCCGCAAGAAATGAATTTAAATCAAAACATCCTCGATCTGA
>CAXUBB010000024.1:0-1320 GCA_964249105.1 uncultured Bryobacteraceae bacterium
TTGAGTTTGATTGGCATCCGGCCAAAGAGGAGTGGACGATCCGCGAGCGGGGCATTAGCTTCCGCTACGCCGCGACGGTGTTTCTTGATGAGAACCGCATCGAAGCGTTCAGCCGCCGTCAGGACGGCGAGGATCGCTATTACGTGATTGGCCGTACGCCCGCTGACGAAATTCTATTTGTGGTTTGTACCTGGAGGACCGATGAAGAAGAAAACCCTGTCTGTTGGATCATTTCCGCGCGGAAAGCGCACAAGGGTGAGCGGAAAAGATATCCGCGCCTACGTGAAGACCCCGGCCTTTGAGCAGGATGCGCAACGGTCCCAATCGCTTGGGCCTGATCCGAGCGAGGAGGACTTGCGTGATGTTCCGCTTCTCACGGAAGAGCAATATCAATCAATGAATCGGCCTAAGGTGCAACTCACCATTCGCTTGGACGCCGATCTGTTGGACTGGCTGAAGAAGCAGGCCGGGCCGTACCAGACGAGGATCAACGGCATTCTGCGGCACTATATGAGTGCGGCGCAGGCGCGGCGAGGATCCTAATGGCAGCGCGAGAAAAATCCAAAGCCGTATTTGCTCCGCTTAGTGTAGGTCCGGAAGTTAGCTCAAAGATTCGATCAATCCACCAAACCGCGTTTGATAGCAAAGCGGACCAGTTCGCCGGTGCTATGCAGATTAAGTTTTTCCATGATCTTGCCGCGATGCGAGTCCACGGTGTAGACACTCAGGTTTAACTTGGTGGCGATCTCCTTGTTGGTCTTGCCTTCGGCGATGAGCTGCAGCACTTCGCGCTCGCGTGGGGAGAGCAGATCGACAGGATCGGTCACGTCCTTGCGATAATCGCTCAGGAGCGCGCCGGAAACGGCGGGGCTGATGTAACCGTCGCCGCGAGCTACGGAGCGGACGGCATTCAGAAGCTCCGTGTCAATCGCGTCTTTCAGAATATAGCCGCGAGCGCCCGCCCGCAGGATTTCACGCACGTAAACGGCTTCCTTGTGCATGCTCAGGACCAGCACGCGCAAGCGGGAGTTGGCTTCGACCATCTTGCGGGTAGCTTCGATGCCGTTGAGTTCGGGCATGGCTACGTCCAGCAGGACGATATCCGGTTTGAGCTTGGCGGCGAGTTCCACTGCCTCTTTCCCGTTCGCCGCTTCGCCGATGACATGGAGATCAGAATGCGCGGAGAGAATCAGTTTCAAGCCCTGCCGCACAATGGTGTGGTCATCGGCTAATAAGATGTTTATGGCTCGGTCGGACACGTTACTTCAATTGTGAGCCCTTTGCCTTCGGCGGACTCTATCCGGAGCGTTCCGCCCAGAC
>CAXUBB010000024.1:1330-2874 GCA_964249105.1 uncultured Bryobacteraceae bacterium
CAAGCCCGGAGCCTGCGCGCTTTTTGCCGACTGCCAGCCCTTCGCCGTTGTCGCGGATCGTGAGTTGCAGTTGCTCCTTGCGGTCGAGAAGCGTAAGGGTCACGTCGGTTGCTTTGGAATGGCGCGCCACGTTCGTGAGAGCTTCCTGAACAATGCGATAAAAATTAGTTTCGATAATGTCGCGAAAGCGGCGGCCTTCGATGTTGCTTTCATATTGAGTCTTGATATGGGTACGCTGCGAAAAGCTCTCCGTCAGGGCTCTCAAAGCTAGATCAAGGCCAAAGTCATCCAGGATGGTGGGGCGCAGGAGCTGAGACATTTCACGGACATCTTTGATGGCGCGATCCACTAACGCCATGCAATCGTCCACGCGGGCCTCGTCGCTACAGTCGCGCAGGGCGGAGAGATTGGCCTTAACAGCGGTGAGGACTTGTCCCAGTTCGTCGTGCAATTCGTGACTGAAGCGGCGGGCGGTTTCTTCCTGCGTTTCGAGGAACTGGTATTGCAATCTCGACAGATCGCTGGCTTGGCCTTGCAACTGAGAGAAGATCCCGGCGGAGGCTCGCGCCGCCCAGGAAGCGCAAAGCAAGGAAAGCCCCACGCAAAGGGCAAACAGCCAAACGGTCCAGCGCAGCAGGCCGTGGCTATGCTGATAAAGACTCTCCCGCAGCAGTTCGGTGCGCGCGTAAGCGGACTCCAGGGCGGTGCTCATCTGCTGCCTGGATTGCGTCAGTTGATCGAGAATTTCTTCACGCCGGACCAGGTCCTTTTTCCGGGCCAGTTGCAGCCAGCGGTTATTGAGATCCGTCTGCTGATGCTCAATATCGTCAATGGCTGACTTGGCAAGCACTTGCTCGTCGGCAAAGGTGCGGGTATCGCGGTCGATTTGGTGCGCTGATCTCCAGGCCACCAGAACGGCGGAGAACAGAAGCAGAGCGGATACGCCCAGCCCTAACAATAAGAAGCGTTGAAAATCATGCCGGTTGATGACATCGGTTTGCTGCACGCTTCGATTGTTTCATTAAGAAAATTTCGCGGCTATCCCCAAAACACGGGATAAAGAATCACGATTCGAGGTGATGGCGGCGGAAGCGGAAAAGGCGCAAAGTAGAGTTGTGAGCGGCGGAAGAAGAGACAGAAAGAACGGCAGCGAAACTCAGCAAATAAAAACGAAGAGCTGCCGCGATTTCATCCCATTCAAACCAAATACCGCCACATTCATTGGAGGAGAAAACATCATGAAAAAGCTATTCACATCCACTTTATTGACCGTAGTGGCGGTTCCTTTCCTGTCGGCTGCTCCGCATGCGGCGAAGAAGGCGCAGAACTCAACTGCAAGCTCGACGACGCAAACTCAAAGCGCTGTTAAGAACGGCAAAAAGCACGTAAAACACGTGAAGAAGACCGTCAAGAGCGAGACCAGCACGGCTGCTCCTGCTGCTCCCAAACAGTAATTCAACCAATTTTCGGAGGAGCCCAGGTTCCAGGTTAATTCCTGGCAACCTGGGCTATTTTTATTTAAAATGCCTTAACCTGGGGCGTGG
>CAXUBB010000024.1:2884-14088 GCA_964249105.1 uncultured Bryobacteraceae bacterium
GCGTGGTGCGGGATCAATCGAACACTCCACGCCAGATCGAATTCGGTTTGCGTGTTGTATTCTAAACGCGAACCGTTGACTGCGGTTTCAGCTCTACTTTGATCCAGCCGGGCTGACGCTGATCGAAGGCTTTGTAAGCTTCTATGGCATCAGTAATCGGCTCGGTTTGCGTGAGAACCGATAAGGGATCGACCGCCCGGCTTCTCACCATATTGACCAGTTTGGGAATGTACTTCCGGTGGTTGCAGTTTCCCATGTTAATGGTGAGATTCCGGTTCATGGCCATGCCGATGGGAAACACTTTGGCGGCTTGCGGATAAACGCCGATGATTGAAAGCGTGCCGGCTTTTGCCAGCGCCATGACAGCCCATTCCAATACCTGCGAGGGAGCGTCGCCGGGTACCCAGTTGCCGTTTTTCGGATTTGTTTCCGGAGCGATTTCAGATACCTGCTTTTTATACTCGCTCGCCTTTGCGTTTGCTTCCTTCGAAGCCGGCCCGGAGTGCCCCCGTTGCGCGTCAACGCCTACCGCATCGATGGCGCGGTCAGCGCCCACGCCGCCTGTCAATTCCTGAATGACCGCGACTGGATGTTCTTCTTCAAAGTTGATGACTTCCGCGCCTTGCGCTCGCGCCATGGCGAGACGCGACGGGATGTGATCGACTGCAAAGACTCGGCCCGCATCCATCAGGAACGCGCTGGCGATGGCGAATTGTCCCACTGGGCCGCAGCCGAATACGGCCACCGTGTCGCCAGGTTTAATTCCAGCAATATCGGCTCCAAAATAGGCGGTCGGAAAGATATCGGACAACAGAATGGCCTGGTCATCTGAAACTTCCCTGGGCAACTTGACAAGTCCGGCATTGGCAAACGGCACGCGCGCATACTCGGCTTGCAAGCCCTGAAACGGGCCGGTCATTTCCGGACCGCCAAAAAAGGCCGTACCGGCCTGTTTCCCGTTCGGGTTGGCGTTGTCGCACTGCGCATAATAACCGGAGCGGCAGTAAGAACAATAACCGCAAGCAATAGTGGAAGGGATCACAACGCGGTCACCTACATTGAGATTGCGAACTCCTTTACCGACCTCCTCCACAATGCCCACTCCTTCATGGCCCAGAATCGTGCCGGGTTTCATGCCGGTGAAGGTGCCTCGAATCATGTGAAGGTCCGTCCCGCAAATTGCGCTGGCGGTAAGGCGAACAATGGCGTCGGTGGAATCCTGGATCTTCGGTTCTTTTACATTGTCCAGGCGGATGTCCCCAATGTCATGGAAAACAACTGCTTTCATTTTTAGCTCCGGATGTAGGATGCCGGCGGGAAAGGAAAACGTGTCCTCGCAAGAACCCTAGGTGATGCTGGAGAGTTGCTCAAAATTAGGCGTGCAGCGAGCTTGCTGGAGTTGGGGTTGAGGGATACCGCTGCACGCCGTCATGGTCTGGCAACCAGGAGCATTGAACGAAACAATCACTACGGCTGTTCATTCGTTGTTCGCCCGTGTAGACGGCATGCTTTCTTCGTAGGTTTACTTCATTCGTGAGTTTATGAAACGAACTGATTGATCTTCTCCGATTTTGTGAGCAACAGATTTGCTGTAAACCCCTTCCTTTTCCTTTCGTCTACACAGGACACTGTCATGCTCAACAATTCCATGTTTACCCGCCGCTATTTTGTGACTACCGGCCTCGCTGTGACGTCGGCCGTTTCACTGCAGCGCGCTGCACAAGCGCTCGGTTTGAACTCAGACGCGCCGGTGTGCAGGCTCACTCCGGAGCAGGAGATCGGGCCATATTACATTGCGGATGAATTGCTTCGTTCGGATATTGTCGAAGGCAAGCCCGGCGTGCCGCTCTCGCTTCGCATGGCCTTGCTCGACGCCCGAACCTGCCGGCCGCTTGCCAATGCCGCCGTTGATATCTGGCATTGCGATGCGCTCCGGCTTTACGAAACAAAATCCAATGGGACCCGGTGGTCCGCCGCCAGGCTTCGGTCCACCCCCAGGCTTCGATCCGCAACATCCGGGGAACCGTCCTGGGCCACCCGAGGGGAGAATAGGACCGCCGCCGGAAAACCATCCCACGGACCACCTCACATTTTTGCGCGGTATACAGGTTGCGAACAGCGGCGGAATGGTAGAGTTCCGCGCCATCTTCCCTGGAGTCTACATGGGCCGTACCAACCACATTCACTTTAAAGTTCGAGTGGGCGGGAAGATGGCTGAAGAGTCCTACCAAGCGGGACATACCTCGCACACGGGCCAGATCTTCTTTCCGGAAGAACTGGCGATTCAACTCATGGAACAGGAGCCGTATCGCAGCCACAAGATCCACCGCACCACGCAGGAAGAAGATCAGGTTTATGGCGATCAACACGGGGAGCTTTCGGTGGCTCGCGTTACTCCCTTGCATCCAAAGGATTCCGCCGCTGGATTTCGCGCCGAGTTGATTGCTGCCGTGAACCCTGACGCGATCCCGGCTGCGGCGCAGCGTCGCGGAGGACCAAGCCGCCCTCCCGGCGGTCCACCTCCAAATCGGTAAGAACCAATTGTTATTCTTTCTGGACTTCTCTGAAGTAGCAGATCCGCCTTGTAAACCCCCTTATCCCGATATCGTCTACACCGAGCGTGAAATGCCTTGCGCATTTCAGTTTGTTAAGGAGCAACTCGCTTATGTCCATGAAATCTGTTTTCCGTGCCGCTACTGGCACGATATTCTTGACTTTTTTTCTCTCAGCGCAACAGGCGGGGTCACCACCTACCCCGCCCAATCCGGCGCAGATGGTGGCCAACGAAGTGGGCCGACTCACTACTTTATTAAGTTTGACAAGCGCGCAACAAACTCAGGCCACCGCGATCTTTACAACAGAGCAGACGGCCATTTCCGGCCTGAGAAGCGGTATGCAAACAGCGCGCGCCACCCTGCAAACCGCGATAGAGAACAATGATACGGCAGGCATTGCCGCGCAAGCGACTCAAATCGGAACTCTGACCACGCAGGAAGTACAGGCCCATGCAACAGCACAAGCGGCTTTTTACGCCATTCTTACCGCGGACCAGCAAACAAAATATAAGCAGCTCATGTCTGCTGGACCGGGCGGACTTGGTGGAGGGCCGCGAGGTTTTGGCGGCCCCGGACCTGGCCACTGAGACGGGCAGTAAACAACAAAAGGATGACCAGTTTATAAATGACGCGACCCTTTCACAACTGCTTTCCACGAAGGACAGGAGGGCCTATTTTGGCTCTCCTGCTGGCAAGCGGATGGGCGATGAACGCCGATACCATTTCCAACAATCTTTCAAACACAACCGCCGGCACGGAAGCGGCTTCCGGCAGCACCTGGTTAACGGCGAGCTTTGGAACAGGCTCATCGAGCGCCAACCTGTCGAGCATCACTCTGCTTTTATCGAATCCCGCTACCGGCGTGGCGGAAGTCGATCTGTTTTCGAATGACTTGCTGCAGCCGGGATCACTTCTCGGAACATTGACTTCGCCGGAAAGCTACTCCGCGAGCCTGTCGAACACAACATTTTCCAGTAATGGGCTGACGTTGGATGCCAACTCTACATACTGGATTGTTCTCAAAGCCGTGAGCGGCGAATTTGATTGGGCCTGGACGGCTGACAACAGCGGAACGGGAATCGGGTTCCAAGGCGTCTGGGGCAGTAGCACGGATGCCGGTTCCACCTGGTTTACCTATGCCGTTTATCCAACCCAATTCAGTGCCACAACGGATGCAGCGGCCACGCCGGAACCAGGCACGGGATGGCTGGCCATCGGCGGACTCCTGGCGGGAGCCATGGCGCTTTATCGCAGACAACGAAAGCAAGGCAGGGGATAGAGAAAAGATGAGAACACAAAAACATGCGGCGGGTTTATTGGGTCGCCGCGAAATGATTTTGAGAACCGCGGGCGTGTTAACGTTTGCGGGGATGGGCCTCGGTGTGGTTACCAAGGCTCTCGCCCAGACTTCCACTTCCATTGTTTTGACGCCTGAAGAAACCGAAGGGCCGTATTGGGTGGACGAGCAATTGAACCATTCGGATCTAGCGACAGACCCGACGGACAACTCCATCCAGGTTGGTCTTCCCCTGGTTTTGGCCGTGACAGTTTCACAGTATGCCAATGGAGCAATGACTCCGCTCCAAGGCGCTTACGTTGACCTCTGGCACTGTAATGCCTATGGCATCTACTCGGATGAAGCGGCCTATGATCCGGGCGGCGGAACGGGTACGGTGGTAACTACCGGAAAAAAGTTCCTGCGCGGTTATCAGGTGACAGATGCTCACGGAAACGTTCGCTTCACCTCCATCTATCCGGGTTGGTACACAAGCCGTACTCCACACATTCACGCGCGCGTACGCCTGTACTCCGGCAGCACGACCACGGAAAATTTCACCACGCAATTTTTCTTTGACGATTCCATCACCGACACGGTGTATCAGATGGCTCCTTACAACACGCGGCCCAATCGAGACACCCTGAATAGCGCCGACAACGTGTATAACGGAACGGACTGCAATACCTCCAAGGCGGTCGGAACCGAAACAAGTTTGCGCCTGGCCGCTGATTCGAGCCATGCCGTTGCTTCTTATAACATCATTCTCGACCTGACAAACGGTTATAGCTGCGGTACGGCTGGAAACCCGACAGGAGGACCTCCTGTCGGCGGCACTCCTCCGAGCGGCCCCCCGCCCGGCGCTCCTCCCCCAGGTGGTGGACCGGGCGGTTTTTAGATATTTATGTAAACCCCGCTTCCCGGAGTATCGTCTACCCCGGCGATGGAGTGTGTCGCAACATCTCAGCTAATGACGAGTCTTGGCGAGAATGTAGCCGCAAGGATTGGAGATTTGGATTCCGTCCTGCGGCTCTACCGGCCCAAAGTGTTCCGATTCATCCTGGCTTCCTTGCGGGATCGGGACGCGGCGGAAAGCCTGACGCAAGATTGCTTTTTCAAGGCTTATCAGGCGCGGGACCGGTTCCGGCATGAATGCAGCCTGGATACCTGGCTGATGCAGATTGCGGTAAATCTCGTTCGTGATTATGCGAGAAATCGCAGACTTCAGTTCTGGAAACGCACGCAGGTTTTGGCAAAGCCGGTGGAAGGCGTTCAGGATTGGCTTTCTGACGGGCAGCACTCTCCGGAAACAGCGGCGCTCTTGAAAGAGGAGGTCCAGGCGATTTGGAGCGCGGCGGACCAACTGCCGGAAAAACAACGCACGGTGTTCCTGCTGCGATTTGTGGAAGATATGGATCTATTGGAAATAGCAACGGCCACTGGTATGAAAGAGGGCACTGTGAAAAGCCATCTTTTCCGAGCGTTGCAGACGGTAAGGGAAAGAATGGGAGCGAAGGCATGAGCGCGCATTTGACGTCTCAACAAGTTTCTGAATGGATTCTCGGCGATCACAGCCGGGAAGCGGAGCTTCACGTTCGCTCCTGTTCTCTTTGTCAGGCGGAAATCAGCCAGTTTGAAGCTTCTCTCAAGGGATTCAGGAGTTCGGTGCGGCAGTGGAGCGAGGAGCAGCTTCCTCCTTATTCCCCGCTGCAAGTCAAGCGAAACCCGGCGCGGCTCTGGGCCATGGGAATTGCCTGGGCGACGGCAGCCATCATTTTGTGCATTCTCCTTGGACGCCTGAGCTACCGTCCCGCGCCTCAACCACAAACGGCGACGGCAGATACCACTTTGCTGGCGCAAATTGACCACGAAGTATCACGAACTGTGCCGGATTCCATGGAATCGTTGACCCAGCTCGTTTCATGGGATGCAAGCTCATCGGCTCCGGCGAGCAATAGATCGGTTGTGGAAAGTCAGACACAATAGGTTCATCATAATGAGCCGCTTGAGACAATTTGGTTGGCATGTGCTGGCAGTAGGAGCCATGCTCGGAGCACAATTGCCGGTCAACGCTTTTGAATGGCAGCAAGGCCCAGACAATCACATGTCGCAAGGTCCGGGTGGTCCGCCTCCGCCCATGCAGCCGAATCATGGCCCGATGGATCGCGCCATGCATGTAGGGCCTCCGGGCAAATGGTGGAGTGATCCTCGATTTGTGCAGATGCTGGGGTTGACGTCGGATCAGCAGAAGAGAATGGATGACATTTTCAATCAAAACCGGCTAAAGCTAATTGATCTAAGCGCTGCTTTGCAGAAAGAAGAGGCCATTCTCGAACCGCTGCTGGCCGCTGACCGGCCTGACCAACCCAAAATTTTATTGCAAATTGACCGTGTAGCCCAAGCGCGGGCCGAACTGGAGAAAGCAAATGCTCGAATGCTGCTGGGGCTTCGCGGCGTGCTTACGCCCGAGCAGTGGAAGCGGCTGCAAGCGGACGCGCCGGGAGGAGGACATCGGCCGCCACCGCATCATTCATAAGAATCGAATGATGTGCTTGGGAATCACAGAAGCGCTTCCAGCGGGTAGCGCGATCCGGGCCGCAGCAATGGCCTGAACAGGTCGCCGATCCATCCCACACGGGTGGGCACACTGTTTATGGTGAATTGCGGCGCGGTTACGCCAGCTTCGAGTTCTCCCCACGCGACCGGAGTGGAAACAGTGGCTTCCGCATTTGGACAGAGCGAATAAGCGCAAGACAAAGTTTGTCCTCCTGTGTTTTTATTGCAGCCGATTAACACTCGTCCCGAGGGACGTTTGTTGATAACGCGTTCAGAGGTCAAAAGAGCCGGATATCTTTTCGCCACTGTACCGGCAAGCTGCTTAGCGGCTCGCCAGACCTCCTTTTGGTAAGACTTGCGGTGAATCGGTATATAGATGTGCATACCGCGCAATCCGGTCGTGTTTGGATAAAAGTTAATGTTATTATTTTTAAGAAAATCGTTGATCAGAAGCGCTGCTTCCCGCGCTTGCGGAAATTCAGCGGGGAAGATGGGGTCCAGATCGAAATGCACGTAATCCGGCCGGTGTATGTCGTCGCAGCGAGCCGGCCACTGGCAAAAATCGATGCAGCCCAGATTGACAACCCAGAGCAGGGAAGCGAGATCCTGAACCATGGGGAAGTCAATCATGCTTCCGGAAGAGCGCATCATTGGGCAGCTCTTCAGCCACTCCGGACGGTAAACAGGAATTTGTTTCACGAGAAGGAGCTTGCCTTCGACACCGTTCGGGTACTTTTTGATAACCAAACCACGGTCTCTAAGGTGAGGAAGAAAAACGTCTGATACGGCCGCGTAATAGATCAGCAGGTCGCGTTTTGTTTTGTTAAGCCGGGGCCAGAAAATTTTTTGCAGGTTCGTAAAAGTCAGCGTTTTTTGGCCGCACTTTACTTCGTAAGTTTCGACATCCTGCGGAATATTTAACACGGTGGCCATAGGGATGACCCCAAAACAAACACTGCTTAATCAGGTAGGGGATCACGCGTCAATTTGCCGTCTATTGTCCGCATGATGTTGCGCTCATTCGAATTCTGCAATTCAGGCGGCAGCAAATCATGAGGGAAGCCCTGATAACAGACAGGCCGGGCAAAACGGTAGATGGCGGCAGTTCCAACCGAGGTGAACTTTTCGTCCGTTGTTGCCGGGTAAGGTCCCCCATGATGCATGGCGTAACCGACCTCTACTCCGGTAGGATAGCCATTCACAATCAGACGACCGGCAATGCAACTGAGTTGATCAACCAGTGAAGCATAATCAGTCAATTCTTCAGGCAGCGCTTGCAGGGTTGCGGTGAGACTCCCTTCCATCTTTTCCGCGGCAGTCAAGAATTCAGCATCCGATTGGCAAACAACCAGCACTGTAGCCGGGCCAAATGCTTCTTCATGCAGCGTATGATTCTGGGACCAGACGCCAAAATCTGTGATGAACAAGGCCGGTTGCCCTTCTGACCTTGACTCGTTGCTCTCCTGCTGCGAGAAGACGGTCTGTACGCCATTGATTTGCGAAAATTGCCGCACTTTTTCGGTGTATCCTTGGCGGATCGGCGGATTGAGCATAGCGCCGGGCACCGCTTCCTTGAACAATTGCGTCAAAACTGCGCGGAACTGGTCGAAGGCGGCGTTTTCACGAACGAAAACAAGTCCGGGGTTGGTGCAGAACTGGCCTGTGCCAAGAGTCACTGACTTGAACAGTCCATCGGCGATTTGAGCGCCTTTCGATTGCAGCGCTCCGGGCAGAATGAAAACCGGATTGACGCTGCCCATTTCCGCATAAACCGGGATGGGGTCGGGCCGTTTCGCGGCGGCGTCGAAGAGCGCGCGTCCGGCTCGCAGAGAGCCTGTGAATCCTACCGCTTTTGTGTGGGGGTGGCTGACCAGAGCCAGGCTGACGCTCGGATCCTTGCTTTGCAGCAGGGCAAACACGCCGGGATGCATGGATCTTGCTTCCACCGCTTTAACAATGGCATTCGCCACGAGTTCGGAAGTGCCGGGATGAGCCGGATGCGCTTTCACAACCACTGGATTGCGAGCGGCTAAAGCGGAAACGGTGTCACCGCCCGCCACCGAGAAAGCCAGCGGAAAGTTACTGGCTCCAAAGACAGCCACCGGACCAATCGGTTGCAGCATGCGCCGAATATCCGGTCTCGGCAGCGGTTTGCGCTCCGGCAGCGCGGTATCAATCCGGGCATCAACCCAGGAGCCTTCCCGCACCACGTTCGCAAAGAGCGTGATCTGGTTCAGCGTGCGGTCGCGCTCTCCTTTCAAGCGCGCCGGATCAAGCGCGGTTTCCTGCGCCGCGCGGTGGATCAGTTCGTCGCCAATGGCTGCAATCTCCTCACGGATTCCCGACAACAAATCCGCTATTGTGTCGCTGCTGGAGCGCCTCAGTTGCATGGCTGCTTCCCGCGCAAGCTCCAGAGATTGATTTACCTCCTCCGGAGTTGCTTGGTAAAAGCTCGGCTCCAGCGAAGCTCCTTCCTTTGGATCGTAGCCCTTGAAGGTTTTTTCTCCGGCAGCCACCGGCTTCCCGCCGATCAGGTTTTTTCCGTGAAGGTGCATGGCAAACTCTTCCAGGGTAGCGGACACCGCCAAATATGCTATGCCGTGGCGGCTTTCCGCTTCAAATCTGATTTTGCGGCTGAAAGGTCAGCGCAGGCCGGCAGCAGCTCATCAATACGAGTCATCTCCAGCATTTTCTTTAATTGTGGGCTTACCATCGCAAGGCGGATCGGGCATTTCCGATTAGTAGCCAGCGTGTACACCACGGTCAACTCTCCCAAACCGGAACTATCCGTTACGGTGATCCCTGCCATTTGGAGAATGATGCCCGAGACCTTGTTCGCGCTAAGAATCTGCCGCGCTGATTCCCGTAGCATGTTCAAAGTGGGGCCGAGGGTCAAAGAACCAGACAGTTCAAGAATGGCGAAATTGTCTTCTATACGGGAGATGACGGTGAGCGGCAAGGATTCTCCTATGAGTTTTGAATAACAGTGTCATTATCCTCCGTACTCATGCCGATACGCCATTATCCAACCGGATAATGCAGGTTAATCAGAAAATTCCTACAGGCAACTGGCCTGTTTCAGCAGCTTAGGAAAAGCGCTTTGAGCGAATTGGCAGGTGAAGTGCAACATAAATGACGCGCGCTCCGAAAAAGCGTTTGCCGCTTCGGAGGTAGGCCGGCGCTGCTACGGAGTGCGCAGTTCATAAGGTCAAAATCGCTCAATGACAGCGCATTCCTGTTATGAATGCGCTGTTCTTTTTAGTAGGTCGGGATCTTTGCCTGTTTGTAGGGCGGCGTCACGTAAGCGGCCACGGGGCTTTCATTTCCATTCTTGTCAACTGCTCTCACGCCCAGCACGACCTCATCGATATTGACGTTCGGCAGCGTATAAGTAAGAACATTCCCGACAAAAATCTCCCGCTCCCAAATCGGGGAGGTGGTTTTACGAATCACCACTGCATAACCGGCCAGGTCCTGTTCCGGGTTAGGATTTGACCAGTTCAAAACGGCATCGTAACCCTTTTCGCCGGCTCCGCGACTGAGAGGCGAGGCGAAGGAGCGTCCTTCGGCGGCCGGAGGCGCTTTGATCTCAGGTGTTTTGGGCGCTAAAGCCAGGGAAGCAATCGCCGCCGCATTGACCTTTGTGACGGAGGCGGCATACGCTGGAGAAGTATTGGCGAAGGTATCCGTGGCGGTGTGCTGATTGGAAAAGTTCTCCGCCGGAGTTGTGATTCTGACTGCCGGGTATCCTGCGGCGGCAAACGGGCTGTGATCGCCGCCCCGGCCGAATCGGTCGTGCCGGAACACTAAGTTTACTTCAAAGCCGGGCTGATAACGCTCGGCGGATTCCTTCAAATAGCGGGCGAGTTGCCGTGAAAGGGAATCATCGGGATCATTCGAGTAGACATTCACGTAGCGGTTCGTCGTCTCGCCGTTGCCGGTTACATCACTGCCGATAATGTCGTTGTTGAAGAGACCATCAATGATCTGGTGTTTCGCCGCCGCGCTTTCCGCATAAAGCGAACTCCCCAGCAAGCCATATTCTTCCGCCGCGAACGCAATAAACACGACCGTTTTGCGGAATTGCTGCTGACTCATGACGCGAGCTAATTCCATGACGGCTGCTGTTCCGCTACCGTCATCGGTTACTCCCGGCGCTACCGCCGCAACGGTAGCCTCCGGGTCAAGTCGGCGTTTACCGTCCGGTCCGGTTTTATAGACAATATCAAAGCTGTCGTAATGACCGCTGACGATGACTTGATGCTCCGGCTCGGTTGTTCCGGGAAGGACGGCGACCACGTTCCAGATCTCGACATTCTTGAACAGACGTTTGCTGGGATCTCCGACCAGGCCGTGCTTGTCGAACGAAACCTGTAGCTTGGGGCTATAGCTCCTGAACTGCGCCGCAATCCATTCGCGCGCCGCGCCGACCCCGTGCGCCGGATCGTTTGTTGCGGAATAGATATTGCGTGTACCGAAGCTTTCCAGCTTTTTTTCGATGTCTGCGATGCGATCCGTTGAGATTTCGGAAACAATGCTCTGGACCTCCGGGTTGATCGCTTGCGGAGGAGCAGCCGCAAAAACACAGCCCGCGTTGATAAGAAGTAAGCTGAAAGACCATCGAAGCGCAGATGCCATGTATCCAAGGTAGTGCATGACAGCTCCACGTCATGTAGTTGCTGTTAAATAGTAAGTACAGTCTTTACTCATTTCTTAAGGCCAGCATTGGGCTCATTCGCGTGGCGCGGCGCGCCGGAATATAGGCGGCCGCCAGCGCAACCAAAATGAAGAATAATGCGACACCGGCAAATGTGATG
>CAXUBB010000024.1:14098-14522 GCA_964249105.1 uncultured Bryobacteraceae bacterium
CCCCCGCCGGCACCCACAACCGCTCCCGCTAAGGCCAACCGGAAGCCTTGCCCTACAATGAGCGACAGGATATCGCCCTCACGCGCGCCCAAAGCGCGGCGAATGCCCAGTTCATGGGTCCGCTGCGTCACTGAATAAGCAACAACGCCGTAGATTCCAATCAGCGCAAGTACAACCGCGACACCGGCAAATGATCCTAACAGGATCACCAGCAAGCGCCGCTGTCCCAGTTCTGCCTCCATCAGGTCATCCATGGTTTGGACGTCCGAAATGGCTTGGTTCCGATCCAACGCTTGCACTTGCCAGCGAACCGCGGTCGTAAACCGGATCGGATCGCGTTCCGTCCGTATGGCCAGCAGCGCCGACGGTAGGGGACTTTGCCACAGCGAGACGTACACGCTTTCCGGCCAGGCATCGTTTTCGA
>CAXUBB010000024.1:14532-22177 GCA_964249105.1 uncultured Bryobacteraceae bacterium
TTCGAGATTTTGATGAACATCGGCGACGATTCCGATGATTTTCGCCGGTTGCGGATTCGTGCCGCCAATGAGAAGATGCTGTCCGACAGGGTCCACGCCGCCCGGATAGGCCGGCCAGAAACGGCGAGCGAGATTTTCATCAATCATGGCCACGCGCTGCGAGCCGTCCCGGTCCCGCTCCGTAAAATCGCGGCCTCGCCGCAGGGAAATCTTCAAAGTCCGCAAATATCCGGGCGTCACTACCAGAATCGTTGCGATCGGACGTTCGTTCAACCGCAAGGGCGGTTTATTCGCATCCTGCACCGGCGTCCCCGCGTAAGCGGTCATGGGAAGAGTCATTGCCGCAGCGGCGCTCCGGACGCCGGGCAGCGATCCCACGCGCCGGATGAGTTCTTCAAAGAAAGTATTTTTCTTCTGGTCCGTGTCATAGCGCAGCGGCGGGAGAGAAAGACGCATCGTGAGGAGATTCGCCGGGTCGAAGCCGGGAGGGTCGCCGCGCAGATGAATCACGCTCTCGATCAGGAGCGCCGCGCTGATCAATAACACAATCGAAAGCGCTATCTGTCCGACGACTAAAATGCCCCGGACTGTGAGTCCGGCCCGAATTCGCCCTGAGACTCCCTCATTTACAGCTTCGCTTCTGGCTCGCAACACCCCGATAAGGTCGGGCCGGGACACGCTCAGCGCGGGTATGGACCCAAACAGAATCCCGGTCACAAACGAGAGCACGGCGGCAAATCCGAACACCGTCCAGTCCAGGTGAATTTCACCCGCACGCGGCAGATCAAGCGCGGGAATGTAGCGAATCGCGCGCAGACTCCAGGCGGCCAGTAGCGTTCCGCATACTCCACCCGCTAATGAGAGCAGCACGCTTTCCACCAGCAATTGTCCGATGAGTCGGCTGCGAGCAGCACCCAATGCCGAGCGAACGGCGAACTCGCGCGAACGGACGTTCGCTCGCGCCAGGAGCAAGCTTGCCACATTGGCGCAAGCGATCAGCAACACGAAGCCAAGCGCGCCAAACAGCATCCAAAGCACGGAACGAATGTGGGCGACGAGTTCCTCCTTGAGCGGTTGTATCTGAACCGGAGATTTCGGTTTCGCATCGAGCATAGCCGGATGATTCCTCGCGTACTGACGCTGAAGGACTGCCATCTCGGCGTTTGCCTGCTCAATGTTCAGCCCAGGTTTCAATCTCCCGAACACTGTCAAGAACGGGCTTAACGTGCGGGATTTGAGCGGTATGCCGGGCGACTCGGACGGCTGCGTCAACCAGAGATCGAGATCCGGGAGCGGGAATGAGAAGCGCGCCGGAAGAACTCCGACAATTGTATACGGTGTAGCCGCTAAAGCTACTGTCTTGCCGATAATGTGAGGATCTCCGTTGAAGCGGCTCTGCCAAAGCTCAGCGCTGATTAGGGCGGTCGCGGCGCCGCCGGGCGAATCTTCCGCCGGAACAAAATCGCGTCCCAGCAGCGGAGAGACGCCTAAAATTCGAAGAAAACCAGCAGACACGCGGGCCGCCTTCAGGACCTCCGGCTGAGATCCGCTTATTAATGTGAGGCTCTCCTGACCGGTGAACGCGCCAAGACCGGCAAAACTTTGCGCCGCCGCCCTCATTTCCGCGAACCGCACCGGGGTAGCGCCGCCTGAAACGTGTACCAGCTCGTCCGAGTCGCGGTACTCAAGCGGTTTGAGCAGGACCGCATGAATGACGCTGAAAACCGCCGTGCTGCCCCCCATGCCCAAAGCCAGAGTCAAGATGGCTGTGGCCGCGAAAGCGGGATTTTTGCGCATCGTCCGCAAGGCATAGGACAGATCATGCGAAACGATCTCCAGAAACGTGATGTTATGAAAGGCTCCGAACATTGCGGTACTCAATTGTAGACGCAATTGAGGAACTTTGGAATCGGTATTCTCGTCTCCTCCGATCATGACTAGCGTCGAACAGGATCTTCGTTATACTCTGCGCGGATTCCGGAAGCAGCCTGGTTTTGTCATTCTGGCTATCACTGCTCTTGGTCTTGGGATTGGTTCGGCCACAGCCATCTTCAGCGTGGTCGAGAATGTATTATTTGAACCGTTTCCTTACCGCGACGCTCAGCATATTGTTTCCGTGCAAGTCCACGACTTGCAGCGGAGTCAGCCGGGGGGCCGTGGCGCTTACACTACCCCGGAGTTTCTGGAACTCCGCCGCCAGACCCGTACCCTCGCCGAAACCGTTGGTATCAATAATCTGGACGTACTCTACACGACTCGCGAGGGAACCGAACGCCTTCAGGGTGTCCGTGTCACCTCCAACACGTTCGACTTTCTTGGTATCCCGCCGCTCCACGGACGCGGCATTCATCCCGAGGATGGAAAGCCCGGCGCTCCCGCCGTCTTCGTCATGAGCTACAAAATGTGGCTCAAGTACTGTAATAGTGACCTGCAGGTTCTCGGCAAGACGTTCGTATTCAATAATGAACCGCGCACGCTGGTAGGCGTCATGCCGCCCCGCTTCACTTATTTTGCGGGTGACATCTGGTATCCGCACGACCCGGATCTGGCCGAGCCAGACGCCGACCGCTCCTATTTCTTCCTCCAGGGGAGGCCGAAACCGGGCGTGACCCTGCGCGACGTGGAACAAGATAGCGAGAGTATCGCGCGACGTTTGGCGAAAATTTACCCGGATCGCTATCCGGAGAAGTTTAATATCCACGTCGAAAATCTGACCGACATGGTTGTCGGCCGCTTTCGGAATACGCTTTTAACCCTGCTCGCGGCGGTTGGCTTGCTACTGTTCATTGGCTGCACAAATGTGGCGAACATGCTGTTGGCTCGCGCCACCTCGCGTGAGAAGGAGATTGCGATTCGGGCTGCTTTGGGCGCCAGCCGTTGGCGGATTGCCCGGCAGATGCTGGTGGAGAGCGCGTTATTGACCAGCGGCGGCCTCCTGCTCGGCTGCCTGCTGGCATATGCCGGGGTGAAAGCGCTGGTCCTGCTGATCCCAGACGATACCATTCCGTCCGAAGCTGTCATTTCCTTGAATGGGCGTGTTTTGTTATTCAGTCTTGGCGTTGCTGCGCTCACCACTTTGGCTGCTGGGCTGGTGCCCGCTCTCCACGCTTCCCGCAAGCACTTGGCCGAGCCTTTGAAGGACTCGGGCAAAGGAGTGAGCGGCGGCTTCCGGCGCGGCGGTTTGCGCAAAACGCTGGTTGTGGGCGAGATCGCGTTGTCGCTAATTCTGCTGGCTGGGGCCGGTCTTCTCATGCGGACCATGGTGGCTCTGCAAACAGTTGATCTGGGTCTCAATCCCGATAATATTCTCGTCATTCGGCTTCCACTACCGAAAGCGCGCTACAAAACGGCGGCCCAGGTACAGAATTTTTATCAGCAACTGTTGCAGCGCCTTAGAACCATGCCGGGCGTCATCGCCGCAACGGAAACGAGCACTCTTCCGCCCTATGGCGGCATCGGCAGCGAAGCGGATGTGCCTGGCAAATCGCACGCTGAGAAATGGCGGGCGATTTACCAGCTTTGTAGCGAGGGCTATTTCCCGACGGTGGGTCTTAAACTGCTCCGGGGCCGCGTTCTCACCGAAGGAGAAGTGGCCGGTCATCTTCACGTCGCCGTGGTGAACCAGACCCTAGCGCGGAAATTCTTCGGCAAAGAAGATCCGTTAGGCCGTCAGATCACGCTCAAGGATCTCGGCGCCATTCCCGACCCGGTCAAGGATCCTTCTTTTACCATCGTGGGGGTCATCAGCGACGCGAAGAACCAAGGGCTGCAGGAGCCGGTTTTGCCGGAAGTTTTTGTTCCCTATACGCTGACCGGCTTTTATGAACGCGGCATTCTGGTCCGCACGGCCTTCGATCCGCTCGCTCTCCAGAATGCCGTGCGCCGGGAGATCTGGGGCATTGACCGTGGCGTCGCCCTAACTTTAACCGGAACCCTCAAAGGCTATCTAAAATCGTTCTCCTACTCGGGTCCTCGGTTTGCGTTAACAATTCTGTCAATCTTCGCGGTTATCGGCTTGGTCCTGGTGGCCATCGGCACCTACAGCGTGCTGGCCTATACGGTTTCGCAACAAACATATGAGATCGGAATCCGCATGGCTTTAGGCGCGACTACGCAACGCGTCTTTCTCATGGTGCTTCGCATGGGCGCCGTTCTGGTCTCGGTCGGACTGGCGGTTGGTCTTGTGGCCAGTTTGCTTTTGAATCGCCTGATTGCGAATCAGTTATGGGGTGTCGAGCCGCATGATCCGCTAACGATGATCAGTGTGATCCTGATGATTGCCCTGATCGGAACGATGGCATGCCTGATTCCGGCCCGACGCGCCACGCACGTGGACCCGATCGCTTCTCTGCGCTATCAGTAAAGGAAACTCGCCTCGACATCTGCAGGATACGCACTTTTCGTAAGCGGGCCACAATCTTTTCAACGGTTGTTCCGCTTAAATTTTCTTCCTGCAGCAAAAATTTGGCGGATGCGATATTAGGTTGAAATTGAAGTGTCCGAAACACAAGCAGCTCTTGTCCGAGCAGCGTATACGGCTGCAGATAACGCTTAAAATGCGCCACCGCCTCTGTGCCGCTTTCATCGACGTATGCGACGCTGCTGCTGAGTTTCGCCTCGCGGCTGTCAACGAGCGCCTCAAGCTCGGATGTGTTCAGAGTTGTGCTGACGCCTTCGTAGTTGAGCGTTCCAATTGTGAAATCAACGGCGCTCGCCAGGAATTCCGGCCAGCTTTGGGGCATTTCGACGCCGTCTCTTCCATCAATCCAGTAGCAAGCCGTTTCGTTTTGCTGAGCGGCGGAGGAAGCAATCCATGCATGGAGCCAGCGATTGAGTTCTCGATATCGAGGGCCGTACTCGCGTTTTACTTGCGGTCCAGCGCCAGTCATGACCGCCCATCCAGCGCCGCCCACATAGCGCTGCGGCGTGAAATCGCGTGTGTGCATGGTTGCATACCGGAAATGGCAGTCTCGCTGTTTTAATGAATCCGACTGAACGACGAAGCCGCATTTTTCACTTCGCTTTTGCAG
The DNA here is from genome assembly GCA_964249105.1 of uncultured Bryobacteraceae bacterium. Taxonomy (GTDB): domain Bacteria; phylum Acidobacteriota; class Terriglobia; order Bryobacterales; family Bryobacteraceae; genus Bog-105. Next base: position 19,563 of record CAXUBB010000024.1, read on the forward strand.
ATTTTGGAGAAATGCGTCCGCCAAACGCTCGACTAGTTGGAACGCTTCCGTAATGCTTTGAACGTCAGTTAACGAATCTTTCCCGAGCACCAAACTTTGCACGCGCCAGTTCAAAGATTCAGGGCAATCGCTTGCCGCCCAATGAAGAGACGCCCGCAGCCAAGCTAGGAAAGACTCACGATCATCAGCGCGGCCTTCAGCCACGCGCGCCAGACACAAATTGGCGTTGATTGAGTCCGTTTCAGTTCTTGCGCCTTCCACGGTTGTGAAGGCGCTGCGATACAGCGCTTCACATTGATCAATCTCGCCTGCATAGCGGTACAAGCGGGCGAGATTCAAAGAGTTGACAAACAAGAGCCGGGCATCGCTCACGTTAAGCAACACGATCAGGCGATCAATCTCTCTTTCCATCTCCAGGGCTTTCTCGGCATTTCCGCTCCGCACCTCCGCCAGTGCGGTAATGTTCATGAGAAACAGATAAGCAAGATCGATGGTTTCGGGCTTGCATAATGTCAACGCTTCCCGCAGGTAGGGCAATGCGGCTTTACCGTTCCCGCTCATCACCAATCCCCAGCCCTTTGTTTCCAGGAGGAAGCCCCGGACCTGACCAGTTACCTGCGGCTCGGGATCGCTCTCTCCTGCCGCTTCTTGATAGCGCGCCATGGCAATTCGCATGGCTTGTTTATGGCAGGTCAGCGTGGTTTTCTCCGCTGGAACTTTGGCGGCTGCTTCCGCAAGAGCGATGTAAAACAAAGCCAATTCACGATAGCCGGAGCCGAAATGCTTCCAGGCTTCGGCGCAAAACAGCCAGGGCTCGGCAGGAGCAGATTCGCTACGGTAAGCCGCATAAGCGCGGAACGGCGCCAGAGCACGACTGTTCAGCGCGGCGATCTGGTTCTGCTTGAAACGGGACTCCGGGTCATTAGGCGGAACGCGGCTTTCCGGGGAAACAATGGCCCAGCCATTCGGAAGCGGGATAATTCCCTCACGGTCCTCCTCTGAGAGAGACTTCAAAACTGACGGAGCTAACGCGGACGGCAGACGGGAAGCAAGGGTTCGCTTAGCCTCGGCCTTACTGGACGGACTGCTTTCCGTGATCTCAACGTCCCAACCCTCCGGCCAGGGGGAATACTCTTTGGCGGCCATCGCCAGTGTTACATCAAAAGACGGGTAGAAATGGCGGAGGTATTCGAGGAGCAGACGATCTTCGGTCCGCCACGAAACGCCATAACAAGGCGCAAGTATGATAATGCCGGCGGGATTTGTCTTGAGCGCGCGAGCGATTTGGCGCGCCATGCCGGTTGCGTCCAGCAGCGCCTTGTTGCCTTTGCCCTCGGCATCGATGCCCGCGCTCATGGATTCTCCGAGTGAGCTTGATGCCGTGGGCGCTTCGGCTTTCACCGCCATTTCCTTGCCGGTAATTTGACTGAGCAACTGCACGGCCAGAGAGTTGGGCGTCCACGATCCTAGCGTGAGGTCCGCGACAACGCAGTTTCCCGAAGCATGGGCAGACTTCTCCCGAATCAGTTGAGTAAGGTCCGGCGTGGTCTCGACACTCCGGGCACGAAAGCGCAAAACAGGCAACATAAATTAATCCTCTTCGTAATGAGATTGAGTAACGGGTTTAACGGACCGGCATCCCTTGTAAACGTTGCAAATCCAAGGCAGCGTGACTGAATAAATTCTCCAGATCGCGGCACCCAGCAATAGGCTGATCAGAATGACCGAGGGCCAAACGCCCAGCATATGGAAGAAAGATCGTCCGTAGGTTTCGAGCGCATAGGAAACCGCCAGCGTGCTCACCATTACCGAAGTGATTCCGTATGTGACGTAAATCGGAATCAGGTAAGCGGCGCTTTCCGGCGCCACGAGCATTCCACGCCTTTTACGGTCCCAGGAAAAAAGCCGGTTTAATAAGTAGTTGTAGGAGTCCTTCCGAAGCTCCGGCATGCGCAGGATCTGCGCCAGGATGAAATAACCGTCGAATTGAATAAAGGGAATGAGTTGAATGAGACAGCTCAGGTTGTACCAGATCAGAACGTCGCAGCAAACGGTGTGAACCGGTGAACTGGCCGGTGTTTTCAGCCATAGCAGGAGAGCAAAGGGAATCAGCGACAGGCTGATCAGCGGCCCGATAATCAAGACATGGATTCGCTGAACGCGTTTCGGCAGCAACAGTATGTCATCGATGCGGGTATAAGCGCAAAAGCTGAAGTAACGGAACAGGAAACCCATTTCGCGGACCTCGCCGCCATAACGCTTGCAGGCGACAGCGTGGCCGAACTCATGTATCGTCATCGTGACCGAACTGATCAGAGTGATAACCAGAGCGCGCGACAACCACGAACGCGGCGATTGATCCAGAAATCCTTTTAACAAAGCTTCCCGATGCGTCAACGCCCATAACTCGAAGCTAAGGATCAGAAGACCCCAGATTGCGAGCGACGGGCCGTTAATGAGCCAGCGACAATAGGGAAGAAGCGCCATGATGCGCTTGTCCGGGTTCCAGAACAACAGTTTGCGGGAGAAGGGACCAGGTTGCACTGCATTGGCGGGCTGTTCGTGGGGAGTTACCGCCGGGGCAGTCTCAAACTCACAGCCGCCCTCGGTAAGCC
>CAXUBB010000025.1:0-22131 GCA_964249105.1 uncultured Bryobacteraceae bacterium
GGAATCCTTTGTTTCCCCCTAGCGCGATTCAAATGGCCTGCCAGCAAAACAGCCGTTCCCACCAGCACGGCATAAACGCCGATGAACAGCATAACGTGGGGTGGGCTGAGAATCGTTACATCCAACCCGTAGGCGTCGTGCCACCAGTTGTCGAAAGGCGCCGAGGTGAGCATGGCAACTCCGCCCCAGGACGCAATAAACGCGCCCAAGGGTGCTCGCAATCCAAGAATGTGAACGGAAGATTCCGCCAAGGGCGCGTGCTTTCGGAATGTGGTGGACAGGATGAGGTACCCGTATGCCACCCCCGCCAGCACGCCGCACAGATAGATAGCGATATGGGCCGGTGTCCAAAAAGTGTCACGCCCGATGGAACGATGCCAGGAAATGTCCCAATGCGCGCCAACTACCGCCGAAGTGACTGAGGCGAGGGCGCACCAGATATACCAGGGCAGGGCAGCCGAGGAGCTTGATTGCGCGGTATTTCTTTGCGTAGTAACAGACTGGCGCAGGTCCGTTGCCGTTGTTGCCATACGTCTCTAGTTTGTCAGAGTTGGTCTAGCTTGCTGCTCCCATTACCTTCTGGCTGATAAATAGTTTTTCGGCGTTCAAAGCGCCTGCCGCGGACCTTCCGCCTTTGAAGATGGCGAAGGTCGGATAGGCATTGGCAAGGTATTGCTCCACCCGATATTGAACGCTGATTAGTTTTGATTGAAGGTACTCGGGTTTGCGCAGCCGCAGGTAGACGAAATCCGACGTCAACACCCATGGAGTTTCCAAATCTTCGCTTTCGGTCACACAGAGAGCGGCATTGGCGTCGCGTAGAACTTGATAGATACTTTCGTCAAACCAGGTTACGTTGCGGAATTCGAACGCAACTCTTGTGTCTCGGGGCCATCGCTGTAAAAAGCGGGCCAGCCTTTTAGAATCCGCCTTCTGACTTGAGGCGATTTGGAACTGAATGGGTCCTAAACGGCTATTCGCCCGCAGTGGCTGGAGGCTTGGAAGAAAAGCTTTTGTGAACTCTTCCGCGTCTTGAAGGCTGGTACGCGTCTTCGGCAAGAACAGAAAGTCGCCGGGAGTGGCCGCGACCCATCGTTCCAGCTTGGATGTCGCAATAGGCCGGTTATGGCAGTTCAACTCCACGGCATTCAGCCGTGTGGCGTAATAAGCGAGGAGTTCCGTCGATGACAAACTTTGCGGATAAAAATCCGGTCTCCAGCTTTTATAGGCGAATCCTGAAGTTCCGCAGTGGAGTTTGGCATCCGGCATAGATCAAAGTCCCGCAAACCAGTCATAGCCCTCTTCGGCCCAGTAGTCACCTGGTTTGTTATTTCTATATTGAATCAAACCGATGCGCTTGATGTTTTTAATTCCATACTTTACGGGTATAACCAAGCGCAGCGGCGCGCCACGGCGCTCTTCCAGGGGTTTGCCGTCCTGTTCATAAGCCAGAAGAGTCTGGGGATGCAGGGCGCTCTTGCTATCCAGCCCGACGTAGTAATCTTCGCCCGCCGTAGCCATATAAACATAGGGCGGCACCGGAGTGTTAGGCCCTAAAAAATGCTTCGTGAAATCGGAAAAGCGCGCTCCGCCCCAGTGAGCGATTCCGCTCCATCCTTCGATGCAGCAGAACTTTGTAATCATCTCCACCTTGGGCAGGGCTTTGATATCCTCCAAGGTGAAGCGGGTCCGCTGTTTCATGCCTTCGCGGGTGACTTCCATGTGCCAATCGGCATGATTGAGCGGCTGCTCCATCCCAATGTTGCCGTTCGGTTTTACGCCGCCCACTTGCTCCGGCGAGTAGGTTGGCATCAAATGACCATCACTCAGATAGGCATGGGACAGCTTCCCATTGGCGTTGAGCACCCGGCGCTGAGGCCAGGGTACCCCGTCAACATCTTCCGCCGATGTCACCCATTCATAAAAACCAATACCCGCAGCTGCCGCTACTCCGCCGAGGAGGAAACTCCGGCGGCTTTTGCTGTGCAGTTTTTGTTTGGCTTCCTCGTCCGGCAGGACGAGTTCAGGATGCCGGTGTTCGTTCGTTTTCATTGACAGTCTCCCAACCGCTCACCATGCTGCGAAAATTGTTCCAGCCCGCCAGAATCACCTGCCCCACATGCAGGGCAAAAAATAACACGTAAAGAACCGTCAGCGTGAAGTGAAACAGGCGCGCCATTTGATAGCCGCCGAAGAGCGCCGCCAGCCAGCTTAACTGCGCCGGTTTATAGATCGCCAGCCCTGTTAGTAATGATCCCGCGCCCATCACGACAATGGCGGTATAAGCAATCTGCTGGGCGGCGTTGTATTTTTCCTGGGAAGGCAGGTCCTTTCGAAGCCGCAAGTCATGCAGCACAACGTACCAAGCGTCGCGAAAAGCGTAAGTGGATTGCGGCACAAGCAACCGCCATTCGCCCGAAATGATGGTATAGGCAACATACAGAACGCCGTTGATGGCAAACAGCCACATGAAGAAGAAATGGAGCGCCATTCCGTCGGCCAGCCGTTGTTTTATGTGGAAAGCGTTGAAAAACCAGTCCGGGAAGAAGTGCAACGGACCCACGCTGTAGGTCGGAAAGGCCCAGTAGATTAACAGGCCGCTCCAGATCATGAGAAATAAAAGCGGGAAATTAATCCAGTGGAACCACCGCGTGCCAACCAGGTGTTTAAGCTTCAGTGTTTGCATCGTACATCCTTGGCTAACCGGTACTTGTAGCCTCTAATATCTATACGGATCGACTTTGTTGAAAGTCACTATGTGCGAATAATCTTTATTGAAAGAGTATCGTAATTCTACTCAGTGAACCGGCTTATGTCCATAACCTCCCAGTCACACCCGCTCACATTCCTCTGCTTGGCCAGCTATGAAAAGGGTCATCGCTTCATGCAGGAAGCAAAAAAGCAGGGGTGCCGTGTTTACCTGCTGACCTCGCAAAGTCTTCGCGATACGGCCCGGTTTCCGCATGAAAGCCTGGATGATGTCTTCTATATGCCGGACGACCAGTACGAGTGGGATCTCCAGCACATGCTGTACGGGGTGGCTCATCTATGCCGCAATCTGAAGATTGACCGGATTGTGGCGCTCGATGATTTCGACCTGGAAAAAGCGGCATTGCTGCGGGAACACTTTCGCATTCCAGGTCTGGGTGAGACCGCCACGCGCTTTTTCCGCGATAAACTGGCGATGCGCCTGCGCGCCGCCGACAATGGCATTCCCGTGCCGGAGTTCACGGGAACAATCAATTATCACGACATTACTCACTTTGTGGATACGGTCCCTCCGCCTTGGGTTCTAAAGCCGCGTTTGATGGCTGGCGCAATTGGAATCAAAAAGTACTATGACCGCGAGGAGGTATGGCAGCGTATTCATAGCCTGGGCGATCAGCAATCGTTTTTCGTGCTGGAGCGGTTTATACCAGGCGATATCTTTCACGTGGATTCCATCTGGTTTGGCGGCAAAATGGTAACGGCTGTCGCCAGCGTCTATGGAACGCCTCCCTTGGAGGTGACAACCGGCGGCGGTGTTTTCACGACACGGCTGCTGCCGCGCTCCTCGGAAGCGGAACGCGAGCTGCTTCAGTTGAATGAAAAAGTCTTACGCACGTTTGAGTTACGGAATGGAGCTTCGCATACGGAGTTTATTCGTTCCCGTGAGAATGGCTCTTTTTACTTTTTAGAAACGTCGGCGCGGGTCGGAGGAGCCAATATTGCCGATCTGATTGAGGCTGGTACGGGCGTGAATATGTGGGCGGAATGGGCTACAGTAGAGATTGCGGCAGCAACCGGGCAGTCGTATACGCCTCCGCAGCTTCGCGGAGAGTATGCCGGTTTATTGGTTTCTCTTGCCCGGCAGGAGTGGCCTGATACTTCGAGCTTCCAGGAACCTGAGTTGGTTTGGCGTTTGGATAAGAAGCATCATGTAGGTTTTGTCGTCAGGTCGCCGGATCATGAGCGCGTCAACCAGTTGCTGGAACTCTATATTCAGCGCGTGAGGGAGGAGTATCACGCTTCTGCTCCGCCGCGTGACAAGGCACGTGATTAAGAATTCGTAAAGATTCTTTAAGGTAAGTAGGACCTGCTTTTTGATCGGAAAGATGATGATAGTCTGTTGAAAATGCGACCACTTAAATTTGCCGGTGTGGCTGCGGGTACTGCTCTGGGCGCTGTATCCGCCACTGCCGTTTATGGCTCTGTTGCCCGGTCGTCACAGATATTTGGTCCCTCGATTTATCGTGGACCAGGCCGACGCCGTACGATCGCCATCACGTTTGATGATGGTCCGAGTGAAGGAACTTTGCCGCTGTTGGAGTACTTATACAAAGAAAATGTATGGGCTACCTTTTTCCAATGCGGCATGAATGTGCGCCGTTTGCCGCACATCGCCGGACAGGTGGCGGCAGCCGGTCATCAGTTGGGGAACCATACCCACTCTCATCCCAGGCTGCTGTTTAAATCGTCTGAGTTTATCGAGCGCGAGTTCACGGAAGCTCAAAAAATTATAACCGAGGAAACCGGTTTAGCTCCCATGCTCCTGCGCGCGCCGTACGGGTTCCGCTGGCTGGGGCTGCGGGAAGTGCAGCGTAAACTAGCGTTATTGGGCGTGATGTGGACAGTGATTGGCAACGATTGGCGCTGGCCTGCTGACCGTATTGCCAAACACGTGCTGAGCAGGGTTTACCCTGGCGGCATTGTTTGCCTGCACGATGGACGAGGCGTGCAGGCTAAGCCTGATATCAGCGCCACTTTAGCGGCGCTGCGCCGGATCGTTCCGGTTTTGAAAGATAACGGCTATCGGTTTGAGATCGTTAGTGATTTGATCCATACGTAGTTTTCGCTAAGCTGGAGATATCCAGCCGCCTGTTCATTCCAGGCCAGGAAAGCTCTACCTCATTGGCGCTGGCCCTGGCGACCCCGAACTCCTGACTTTGAAAGCCGCCCGCCTACTGCGCGAGTGCGACGTTGTTCTTTACGACCGGCTGGTGAGTCCGGAAACTATTAAGCTGGCCCGCTCCGATGCCGAGGTGATCTATGTCGGCAAGCATGAGGGTGAGCAGGAGCATGCTCAGAATCAGATCTTCCGTTTGATCCGTGATCATGCGCTGGCTGGCAAAACAGTAGGGCGCTTGAAAGGCGGTGACTCGCTGGTTTTTGGGCGCGGTGCGGAAGAGTGGGCGCTCGCTTTGCAGCATGGCATCGAAGTCCAACTGGTTCCGGGCATCACTTCTGCGATTGCCGTTCCGGGTCTGGCCGGTATTCCCCTTACCTACCGTCGTGTTTCGCAAAGTTTTGCCGTGATTACCGGGCACTGTCATGAAGGTGCGGCTCACGATTGGCGGAGATATGCCGGCATCGACACGCTGGTAATCCTGATGGGAGTAAAGAACCGGGATCTTATCGCGCAATCGCTCCTGGCGGGCGGACGTCCGCCGGATGAGCCGGTCGCTTTTATCCATCGCGGCAGCCTGCCCGAGGAACATATCACTCGAAGCACCCTGCTTGCCGTTGCCGAAGGGCGAGTCGAGGTAAAGAATCCTGCTGTCTTTGTGATCGGAAGAGTTGTTGAATTGCGGGAGACTTTAGGTTTTCTCTATTGAAGCTCCAGAATCGCCAAGGTTTGGGGGGCCAATATGATGGGGGTTGAGATGGGCGAACTTCGCGCGGGCAGCATTTGTGAAGCTTTCTTGAGTTCTTCGATTTGCGCTCGGGTCGGAAAAGCCGGACTGCCCATCTTGCGCCAGGCTTCGAGCGCCGATCCGCTTCCGGGAGCGACGAACTGCATGTGGTAGGTTTTCGCTTTTATTCCCTTTACAGCTACTTGGAAAGTCTTTGACGCGGTTTCGCTGTTCGGCTCCGCATAGTTCCATAGCGCCACGACATACGTTCCATCCGATTTTTTGGTGATGAGCGCATTCTCTGACGCGGTCTCCAAACGCTGGTTGCCCAGTTTGTGCAAAAGTTCAAAGACGCGAAAGGCCGCTTTCGGAATGTCGCGCTCCGCCAGCAGACCGTAGCCGCCGTAAAAAGGCATCTTCACCACGCCCTGCTCTTCGAAGACGTCCGACAGATCCCAGTAAGACATCAGGTTTGCCAGTCCGTCGCACTCGCGGATGTTGTTCGCAAGCCACGGACCCATAAAGGCGCCGTCCGTCACTTCCGGCTGGTTCAGGTAGGTCGCATTATATTCCGACCAGATAATAGGCGTGTTGGGTGCGGCTGAAGCTTTCACCTGATTGAATACCTTTTGGGCCGAGCGCGCCACCATATCGCGTCGTGTAATGGGGAGGTTTTGCCCGAATACATCTTTGGAAGCCTCATTGCCGTAGACGTGCGTCGAGACGAAATCAAATGGAACATGGGTTTCCGTGCAATGGGCAATAAACTGATCGACCCAAGCGGCTTGCGCGGTGGCAGGACCGCCGACCCGCAGTTTTGCATCGACGCTTTTGACGGCTTTAGCGGTTTCGTCGTAAAGCGCAAAATAAGTGGCTTGTTTCGGCTCGCCGTTCCAGAAATCGATATTCGGTTCGTTCCAGACTTCGAAATACCATTGCTCTACTTCATCCTTTCCGTAACGATCTATTAAGTGTTTCGCAAAAGCCGCAATCAAAGCATCCCACTTGGCCGGGTCTTTGGGCGGGGAAGGAAACGGCTTGTACCAGAAGGGATGCGGCGTTAAATTAGCCGCCAACTTGCGCGGCATGAAACTCAGTTCGACAAAGGGCTTCACCCCCGCATCCAGCAGCCCGTCATAAATTTGATCCACGTACGAAAAGTTATAAATCGGGTGTCCCTCTTTGTCTTCGTCGTACACCCCATTCTCGTCGTGGAAGATGGCGTGAAATCGAATGTACTGAAGACCGGTAATATTCTTGACCGCCTTGAGATCGTCGCGGTAACTTTGGCGCAAAGTCAGAACCGCGCGGCCTGAGCCGAACACCTGCTCCCACATATGCGGAAAGGCATGTGCCGGCGCGTCCCTATCGACCGTGATTGTTTCCGTTTGCGAGGAAGCGCTGGTTTGAGCGCTTGTGAAATGAGTGGTAGCGCTGATCGCAATGAGAAATGTCGGAAGGGCAAACGGGTAAAGTTTCACGACTGGTTAGAAGGCGTAAAAGCCTGGTTTGTTGCACTTCGAAGTAGAAACTTCAGGTGGATGCCGGCAGCGTAAGTTCACCAGTTATGTGGAACATGAGAAAAGCTCGTTCCGAACGACAGACACATGGCTGGACGGTTATTCGAGGCTTTCCAAATCGAGTGTCTGCACGGCTTTTGTGGCCCTGCTCTCATAAATGAATTCTCCGTCCTCCTCGGAAGTATCTCGCTTCCACCTGGCCAACACGATCCACCAAACCAGCCAGAACAGGGGCATGATCGCAAAAAGACGCGGTTGGTATAGCATCCAGCTTTCCAGACTGGCTGCCCCATTCGTAAAAAAAAGGAACCCGACGGCGTAGGAAAAAATGATCAGAATAATATGGGTCCCTCCTGCTGGTAAACCCGAAGCAAACGGAACTTTGTGAAATCGAAGCAGCATGAGGTCGGCCAACATCGTTGATATAACGAGGATATAGACGGCATGGAGCAGACCGACGCGGGTCCCCCAGATCCATGAGTACGTCACAAAGCACGGAACGATGACGAGCGGAAGAAAAATGGTCAGCATTAATTTTTTGGCAACGGTCCTGGTCTCTCCTTTCTGAGGCCCCAGGACGATTCTGTAAATCCAGTTTGCATTCCGTTCGGCAGGGATTTCTAAGGTGAAGCGCAGGCCCACAATGAGGCAGTAAGCAACCGCGAGAGGCGCGGCTAGAATGTCCGAGTTGGGCAAGAAGCGGGTGCTCTCCGTGGGTGGCGTATCAAGCAAGGAAAGAGCCATTTGCGAAGCCGCCACCAAGCCCACCCCGACGAATGCTCCTACGGTCAAGAAGTGCGCCTCACTCCGCAGGAGTACGCGCAGGCTGAAGCGATAACAAGCACTCTGAAAGCCGCTGTTCCCTAGTAGGCGATCCACAAGCGCCAGTAACCAGGATAGGTTCCAGCGGCGCTCCGAAGTTGTGAAATCGTCCGATTCTGGAATCCGTACGAAAACACGGCGATAGCTCAGCAACATGCAAAAGGTGGAGACGGCCAGCAGAATGGCAATGGCTTTCCAACCGACCGTCGCCAGAGAGTCGAAAAACGGATTGGCCCGGCCTTGCATCTGCTGGTACAGCGCCAGATACCAAACGGATGGTAAGAAGCGCAGTAGAGCATGGTGTGCCGTTGCTCCAGGGCGCAGCAGTGGGGGAATCGCAAAGCTGCTACACAGTAAAGCGAGTGCGGCCATTATCAGGAATACCCGCACGACCCGTGAAATCCTCCGGAATACGGAGTACGGCAGAATCAGCATTAAACTTCCCAGAAGGCTGAAACAGGCCAGAAAACTAAAGGCGCTCGCCAGAAGCACGCACAGGACATGGACACCCATGAATTGCAAGTTTTCCCATAGTCCGCCCTCCGTGTCCGACAGGACCACGGCCGGAAACAGCACGGACGAGAGGACGTTCACGTCCACAGCGAATAAAGCCACGACGAACACGACGGCGATGACGTTTGCGCTAAAGAGCAGGGGCAAGCGTAGAGGTAGTGGCGCAAGCTGAAAGTAATCCTGCCGACTCGGAAGAATGCGGTCCCATTTGAGAACGGCGACCATGGCCGTCATCGCCATGGAGCAAACAATTAAGAAGTATTTATCGGGCAGGGAAGCCGCATACACATCCATTCGCAAAGGTCCTCCGCGCAGAATGCGCAAGAAGGTGGAATACTTCTCGAACAACAAGACGGAGATGATTCCGCTAGGCACGGCCAATAGGGCGAGCAGACCTCCGAGGCTCAGGTTCAGTTCCGAGGAGGAGGCATCGTGGCCGGATTGCAGGATCAGCCTGACAAAATGCAGGACCAGCCGGAGCAAAGGCCGGTGAAAGCGGTCCTTCCCAGCCAAGTTAACGGCAGGGGGCGTGGATCGCAGCGACAATGTTGGCTGCGGATTGTGCGGCATCGATGTGCTCTGTTAAGCCTAAAAACGCTTGTTCCAGCGCCGGTACAGCTCCTTTGGCTTTAATTTCCTCCGTCGTGCCGCAAGCGACAACCGTTCCATTGCGAAGCAACAACAGGTGAGTGCAAACCTTTTCCACCACTTCCAGCACGGGAGAACAGAAGAAGATCGCCTTTCCCGCCTGCGACAGCAGCTTCAACACGTCACGAAAGATGAGCGACGTCGTGACGTCCAAGCCGGAAAAGGGTTCATCCAGGACCAAGAGCTCCGGATTGTGCAGGGTGGCAGCTATCAGCAGGATTCGCTGGCGCATGCCTTTGGAGTAGCGCGCCATCGGCGAGTGCCGGTGTGAAAACAGATTGAAGTCGTGAAGCAACGATTCCGCTTTTTCTCGGAATCGGCGGGCATTCATTTCACGTAATGTGGCAACCAGTTCCAGGTATTCCCAGCCGGTCAGAAATGTATAGAGTTGCGCTTCTTCCGGCACATAGCCGAGGCGGGTTTTATAACCGATTAAATCCAACTTGATCGGCTGCCCTCGATAAGAGATGGCGCCGCTGGTGGGGTCCAGCAATCCGGTCAACATTTTGACGGTCGTGCTTTTGCCGGAGCCGTTTGGTCCTAAATACCCGAGGATCTCGCCAGCATGGATGGAGAAACTAACGTCGGAGACGGCCCGGAGGCCGCGATACGTTTTGACCAGCCTCTCGGCGCGGAGAACGACGGCTCGCTCCGGTTCAGGAGAATTCGGGGCTGGAGTGTGTTCGCGCATCGTAGAACGGTCGTCACTCTTGTCGCAATGAGACCAGCGGGTCGAGACGAGACGCACGGAATGCCGGCAAGAACGAAGCGGCCAGGGCCGCCGCCATGATCCCGGCGCAGACCACCGCCAATGTGACGGGATCACCCGGCTTGACTTCAAAAAGCAGGCTGGCGATCAGCCGATTTCCCGCCATCGCCAGAGCCATTCCAGCGAGAAGCCCCGGAACAACCAGACGCACCGCATGACCCAGAACATTAGAAATAATGGCGCTGCGTTGCGCTCCCAGAGCTTGGCGCACAGCAATTTCCCGCCTTTGGGCGCGGGTCCGGCAAGCGAGCACGCCGTAGACGCCCACCATCGCCAGCAGCACACCTAAACAGGAGAAAGTGAACAGGATGCTGGCAGTGAAGCGCGGGCGCGATACTGAGGCATTCAGGCGTTCCTCGACTGTCTCCAGGCTGGCGATTGGCTGTTCGGGGTCCAGGTCGTGGACGATCTTTCTAAATCCGGGCGCAAGGGAGCCGAGAGGCAAGGCAGAGCGGATGAGGATACCCAACCCGCGGAGACCTCCTCCACCGCTTTGCTCGTAAGGCGTGTAGACCACCGGCTCGGGATAGGCCGCCAGGCCGGAGGTCTTGACATCACCGACGACCCCGACGATGGTATACCAAGCATTTTCGATTTCGTGGGGTCTGCAAGCGGTGGCCGAGCGCGCTTTCGCCGGGGAAGTAGCGACGGGCAAACTGCTGATTCACGACGACCACCGGAACGGCATCCAAACGGTCAAAATCCCGCAAGAAACGTCCGGCCAGAAGGGGGATCTGGAGAATTTTGAAGTAGTCCGCATTGACCTCTTGCGGTTTCGCGAGCGCCTTGTGGCGACTGTTGATGGGCAACGGTCTGCCCTCGATTCGGACCGTCTCCGTCGCGTGTCCTTCGCCCGGCGGGATTTCCGAAGCAATAGTGGGTGCAACGGCCTCGACACCCGGAAGGGCTGCGGTGCGCTCCAGCAGTTGTCGAATGAAGGAGAACTCGCGCTGCTTATCGTTGTAGCGCGAACTGCTCAGGTTAATGGTGGCGGCCATCTCATGCTGCGACGCAAAGCCTAGCTCCTTGTAGCGCATATTCCAGAAGCTCTTCAGCATCAGCGCGGCGCTGCTGGAAAGCGCGATCACGATGGCGATTTCCGCGGCGCCCACCAGGGAGAGCAGACGCAGGTTGTGGCGCTTGCCGGTAAGGGACGTCTGCCCGGCGGCCATGGCTCTACCGAGATGAAAGTCGCTCATCCGTAAAGCCGGCAGCACTCCAAAGACAAAAATCGTGGCTATAAGGAGGATGCCGGCAAACGCAGCCACCCGCCAGTCTATTGAAAGATCGTTGTAGATGCCCATTCGATACGGCCCGAAGACGACCAGCAGGCGGCGAATCCCCAGGGCAATCAGCACTCCGGGCGCACAGGCCAGAAAGGCGAGCAGCGAACTTTCGATCAGGATCTGAGCGATCACGCGGCGGCGCGCTGCTCCCAGCACGCGGCGAATCGCCAGTTCGCGGTCGCGCTGCATCAGGCGCACCAGAGCGAGGCTTCCCACATTAGCGCTGGCAATCAGTAGAAAGAGAAGCGAGCCCGCCAACAGCACCACGCTCGTTACTTTCGCGTCGCCAAAGAGGTGATCGCGCAGAGGTATTAGCTTGATCGTAATGGCGGGACTCCAGGGCGGCACGGGTAAATGGGCCTGAATCGCCGTCAGATCCTGGCGGGCGCCCTCCTTCGTCACGCCGGGCTTGAGGCGGCCAATGATGTTGCGAACGATCGTAAATACCTTGCCGTCTCGCGCCAACTCTCCGGCTACATTCTTCCCGAGGCCCGTGATGATGTCGACTTGTTCAGGACCGGGGAACTGGAAGCGCGCCGGTAAAACGCCGGTCACGATATATTGCTCGCCATCGAGAAGAATCGGTTTTCCGGCGATGGATGGGTCGGAAACGAAGCGGGTGCGCCAGAGGGTATAGGAAAGCAGCGCCGCATGTTCATGCCCGGCGGAATCCGCTGATTCCGGCAGGTTGCGGCCCAACAGCGGGCTAATACCGAGGAGAGGAAGCAAAGCGGACGACGCTTTCACGGTTTGTACTTGGGTCGGCTCCGCGATGCCGGTCAGACTACGGGTGTACTCGTTATAGGCGGCCATGCCCTGAAACGTCCGGTTGCCGGCGCGCCAGTCGAGGAAGTCCGCCGTGAAGGTGACTTCGTCGGTGCTATTGGCTTTCAGAACCTGCGTGATCCAGACAAGCTGCTGGGGATGAGGGTAGGGTAATGGGCGCAAGGCCACGGCATTCAGAATAGTGAACAGAGCGGTGCAGACACTAATGCCCAACGCCAGGGAACCGGCTGCCGTGACGGTGTACGCCGGAGTTCTGCGCAAACTGCGGAGCGCAAATACCAAATCTCGCCAGGCGTTCTCGAGGAGAGTAAACCTCCACAGATCCAGAACGGACTCTTTAACGGCGGTCACATTGCCAAGGCCAATCGAATTGCCGTTTTCCTGCGATAGCTCGCGATGATGAGCGAGTTCGGCTTCTAACTCGGCTTGCAGCCGACGTCTCCGCCGCAGCTTTCGGAAGTGATGCCAAAGAAAATTCATCGGGCGAGTACCTGCTGAACGGCGGACGATAAGCGATTCCAGCTTTCCTGTTCGCCGGCCAGAATCTTTTTACCGCGTGCGGTGATCTTGTAATATTTGGCTTTCCGGTTGTTTTCAGAAAGGCCCCAAACCGAGGAAATACAGCCATCAAGCTCCAGCCGCGACAACGCAGGATAGAGGGAACCCTCCTCAACGGTGAGAACTTGATCCGACAGTAAATGAATCGTCTGGGCGATGGCGTAGCCATGCATGGCTTCACGCTGAAGCGCGTGCAGGATCAAAAGATCGAGAGTGCCTTGCAGGAGATTTTGACTTTTTCCCATGCCGGTTTTAGCTCCTATGACAATCTATGGGAAGTGTAAGCGGATACGGTTTTGATGTCAATAGCAGATTGAGCGCGGCGTGCTATGGATTTCCTGCCGCGTATCGGAGCGCGGCCTCTCTGACCAGCAGGCCCATTTTGGGGTGTGAGGGCTCAAGCGCTGGGCTTAATCCCGCCTCCCGCAAAGCTTCGCTGCAAGTTGGTCCGATGGAGGCGATAAAAACTTTGCGCAGCGCCGCAATTACCTCATTCTTTTTTCCCTGCTCTTCCGCGAATTGAAGAAGATGTTCGATTTGCACGCCGGTCGTGAACAGCGCGACATCAAATTTGCCATGGAGCAATTCATGGAGCGCTTGACGGAGCGGTTCGGTGTTGTCCGGCAGGCTCCATTGGTAGACGGGCACGGTCATTACTGTCCGCCCCTGAGCCTCCAATCCAGCCAGCAGTTCCTGATTGGTTCGACCATACTCTTGCAGCGCTACCGATTTTTCGGGCCGGTCCTTAATGGCTCCGAGCAGTTCGCGATAGGTATTCGGCTCAGGCACCTGCACTGTCACCGGTACCCGCCACTCCCGCATGACCGCCGACGGTTTCGGCCCGCGCACCACAACTGTTACTGTGCGCAACGCTTCCGGCAATCGTTCGTCTCCGTCGCGTGTCCCTATTACCCGTTGCAGATAGCGCGCGCCCACGCCGGTGAGAAAAATCACCATATCGAAGCGGCCCGCATAGAGGCGATCGGCGAACGCAAAAGCTTCTGTATTATGCTCAATCGGCACTTCGGTCAGCGCGGGAGCTACAAAGGGTTCGCCGCCGTTAATGCGCACTAATTCCGCGATTTCCTGGGCCCGCCGGCTTTCGAAAGCCAGCACTTTTGCTCCGTGGAATGACACCATCACGCATGGTAGCAGGAAGATTCGCTGCTACGATGAAAGAGTCTTTCTCACGCCAACACGAGGTATCCGTTTATGAGCAAACGTTTGCTTGCCGTCCTTGCTTTTGGGGGAATCCTCCCTGGAGTGGCGAGTGCGCAAGCCGTTAATAACAATCCGGCGAGTGCTCCTGATGTTTTTCTCGATAATCACCGTCCGCTGGTTAAAAAGAAGGAGAAAACGCCGACCTCCCGTGATCTTTCGGGCAAGGTGGTTGATTCTTCCGGTCAATCCATTGAGGGCGCGCTGGTTACTCTGACAGATACCAAAACCAACACAAAAACGACTTTTATCACCAAACGGGATGGCCGTTTCAATTTTGATGACCTCAGCCTGATAGTCGATTACCGGCTGCAAGCTCGCTTCAAAGATGTAGCGACTGAGCCGCGAAACATCAGCCAGTATGATCGGAATACCAAAATTGTTCGTATTCTCCAGATCGATTCCCCTTCCGCAACGGCGGATGACGCCAAGAAAACCAGTGCTCCTCCCCAGAAATAATGAGGCCAGGTGCGCCGGGAACACCTAAAAAGTTTGTGCGCATTTTCCGCCTATTTGCTGAGCGGAGGCCAGCATAGCCCCTCCATGAGTTGCTGAAGTTCGGGTTTGTAAATAAATAAGGAGGCGGTCGGCTTGCGACTGCTCAAGTGATGTTTTGGCGTTGCGTCTCGCCCTCTCGCCAAAGATCCTTGCCTCTTCGACATTGCTGAATTCTATATCGCAGTAGGCCAGCGCAGAATAATAAGCATAGTTCCATTCTTCTTTAACTGCCTTTAGTTTTGAAAGTAGTTGCGAGGCCGCGCTAAATTTCTTTTCATTGAACTGCAGGAGACCTAAATAAAATCTGGCATCGTCGAGATCAGGCGACAGTTCCAGTACTCGCTCAAACAGGCGTATTACCTCTTTGTTAGGAGCGCCTGCCTGCTTTTGCATAACTGCATAACGGTAGATCATCTCTGAATTGCGGGAGCCGTGCTCGACAGCACGGGCGAAATAGTTCCGCGCATCGTCCACCTGGCTCATATTCCAAGCAGCGTACCCCAATTTTTCTTCTATCAGCGGGTTGCCGGGATCTTGCTTCGCCAGTTCAGCAAGTTTTCGCAAGGCCCGCAGCGCGGTCGCGGCATGAGCGGCAAGTAAGTCCGCCAACGCAAGCTCTTTTTCGCTGTTCGGCAGCACTTTAATTTCCGGTTGGAAAGGCCCGTTGCCGAGCTGAATATCGAAGCTTCTGGTGTTTGCCGCCATGCGAGGTCCGTATTGGCTTAGATCCGATGCAATCTGTTCCAGACTTTTTCCATAAACCCGCAACAAGGCATCAGGAGACGGCACGCCCGAAGAGACGATCTTGAGGAAGTCAGGGAATTGGGCTGAGTATCGCTGGTCGAGAGTCAGCATGTGGGCCAAAGACCAGCTTTGCGCGTAAAAAACGAGAAGTTTGTTTCCCTCCTTGTAATATGGCGAGTCCGGCGTCACGGCGAAAAGCGCTCTTAAGTCTATGGATGGCCTACCTTCGAGTACGGCCATTCGTCCCGGCAGCAGGCGGCCAATCACCGCTTTTTGTCCACTTGACTCCAGCGAGGAGTAAAGATCAGCAAGGCCCTCGTTCAGCCAAGTCGGTAAATTGAGACCTGCCTGTTTCATGACGTAATGTGTGTACTCATGAAGCGCGGCTTCATAATGCTCCTGTTTAATATCTTCCAGCACAATGTAGTCACCCGCCTCCGTATGCAAGAAGTGGCCAAAAGCGTTGCTATTCAAACGGTAAGGCGCGTATTCCTCTTTCGATTGAAAGGCAAAGACGCGAACGGGCTGGTTGAGCGTTACGGAAAACAGGGTTTCGCTTGAAAAAAACTGTTGGACTTTCTCGAATGCTTGAAGCGCTGCCCGCGCTTCTCTTTCGTTGCTGCTGGTCAGGATTTCAGTTTGAGAGCTACGTACGCTGATCCACTGCTGTGCGCAGCAGAATTGTTGAGAAAGAATGGCTGTAAAAATTACATAGTATATGTAAATATTGCGTGGAAATAAGCTGCCTGCGCCAACTGAACTTCTAGCACATTGCCATCCTATCGCCTTTACTGAAAGGGCATAAGCCCCAAGAGCGTTCCATCTCACGATCAGCTTATCGGGAGAAAAGCTTTTTTCCCTTAGGCAGAAAACCCCTTCGATCTGTAACTTTAGTTTTGTACCTCCGCGCTTTCCTCTGAATAAGAATTAATCGAAAGTACTGGAGAAGACTTCCCGGTAATTTATACCTCCTTACAATGGTTGCCGCAGAGCGGATTTTTGCGCCTAAGAAGATCTGGCGTTTCACAGGCTATGCAGCTTGCTGGTTGCTATGTCTGGCAGGGCTTGTTGTGGCTCTGAGGCTGAGTACCTCCCCACACAAGAATTACGCTTCAAAGAAAGCAGGGGGGAAGGAGCGTCTTACTGCCGCGCCTTCTGCGGAAGCACGAAAGATTTATCCGCTATCAGTAATCGGCGGCGGCGCTTATTCAGCCGAGGAACTGAACCGAGCGCGGCGGCTCGATCCCGTAGTCAGAGCTCACTATGCCAACTTTGGAAAAAACCCTGTTGTGCGGCGAACGCCTGCCGATCTTTTCATGTATGTCTCCTATCGCAAATCTGATGTGGTCTACTGGACCGGGACAAAACGGCGCATACCCAAGGGCGAGCCTGTTCTTTCAGATGGCGAAAATTCAGCGCGCGCCCGCTGCGGTAACCGGCTCTCGTTTACGCCTCAGCAGCCGATTGATTCGAAGAAAGAATTGCCTGAAGAAGCATTCAACACGCCGGAGACCCCGAAAGTTTCGATTCCCTTCGATACGCCTCTGCCGCCTGCAACAGAAGCTGATTTGTACGTTCCCGCCGGTCCGCTGCTGGCCGATTTGTTTTCCCCCCTACTGCCATCGTCGCCCTCTTTCCACACGGGAGCTTCTGCCGGGACCAGCGGAGCATACCTGCCCATGCCGGGCTGGGGGGCTGGTTCACCGCCGGGAGGATCACCTCTTCTGCTCAGAGGGGCGGGACTTCCCTCCCAGGCTGGCACTGCCGGCGCTGCCGGTCCAGGAACAATCTTTGCTGTTCCGCTGGTCGTTAGCACTCCGGAGCCGGCTACAGCGGAATTGCTGCTCCTGCCGATTCTGATTTTTGCCCTGCTTTTATTAAGTAGAAGAATGCACTTCAGGCAATAAAAACTTAAATCGGCTCCCGATACAATCAAACAACAACGGGAGGGGGAATGCTCCGCTTTCGCGCTTTGATCTGGGTTGTCTTTTTGGCTGTGCCGCTTCAGGCGCAGATCGCCCTGCAAAAGCCCCGCGATATCGATTTGGTGAACCGTTTGCTCAACGGTGAAGGCGGAAGCGGAAAGCTCAACTGCCATGTCCAGCCCTACCGGCCTTTTTTGGACTTTTCGTTTCGCTTTGAAGCGGGATACGTGATTCGCTGTTCCTTGGGCCAGTTTGAAGGAAAAGAAACTACCATTGCCTCTTATGCCCGAGTGAGTTCAGTTAGTGGGAAGCCTTTAACCTTAGGTGATCGATTCCAGATACCGGCAATTCCTGAAGAACGCCGTTCGGGTTTCAATTGGAGGCGCTTTCATGATGAAGCCGAATTCAGCGGCGTGTTTGCCGCGGGCGAGGGCGAATATCGAGTAGACCTCGCCGTGATTGATAACCAGGAGCGTGTTTTTCGAAAAAATTGGACGGTTAAAATTGCTGTTCATGGCAAGGAGCGGGCAACGCCGTTCTCGATTAAGCCCGATACGGCAGTTTCAACCGCATTACCGCCCTGGCACGGTCATGAGGAAAGTGCGGGGAGAGATCTGCGCGTTTCCGTACTCCTGGACGCGACTCCTATCTATCCGTTTGCCCTGAAACTGCGCGCGTGGGATCGCGCTTTTCTTTTGAGCTCGCTTGCCTCTCTCGTGCGCCAAGTCAACGCCGGCTCCACCCAAGTCGTTGCTTTTAATCTCGACCAGCAGCGTGTGATTTTCCGTGATGATGATTTTCACCGCAACAGTTTTCGCAAGCTCGTCGAATCTCTGCAAAGCCTGGAACTCGGCACTGTTTCCTATAAAAATCTACAGCGCCAAGCTGGCTGGCTGGAAGTATTGCTAAATCTCCTCAGCGAGGAGGAGACGGCCCTGCGCTCTCCCGATGCTGTTATTTTTCTCGGCCCGACCAATCGTATTATGCAGAAGATTCCTCGCGAGTATCTGGGGAATTGCCAAAATCTTGGAAGTCGAATCTTTTATCTGGAGTACTTCCCCTATGTCGGCGCTGAATTTCCGGACGCGATCCACCAACTCACGAACACCTGTCATGGGAACGTTTACAAAATTCACACGGCGGCTGATTTTGCGGAAGCGCTTGAAAAAGTGCAGCGTAAGATTCAGGTTGAGGGCGTCGAGGGGACTCGGACGCAGTGATTAAAAGCGAATGCCAGTCGTAAGAACGACGGTTTGTAACCAAAGGCTTGTCCTTGAATGATCGTACTCACCAGCCAGGAGTTTACTTGTTTTCACTTCAGCGCTGGAGGGCAGATTTGCTTGATAGGCCAATTCGAACTGATAACGGCTCCGATGATAAGAAATGCCGGTCGAAAGCGCATTTTTCATAATGTTCGCCGTCAGGGGAGTCAAGGTGCTCGAAGGAACAGGACTATTCGTATAAGAATACCCGCCCAGCAGTGTCGTGTTTTCGGCCACCGATGCTTCGATCCCGGCTCTCCACGCCAGTTGATTGCGCCAGGCGAGCGGAACCGAGTCATTCAGCGATGAGGATCCCAGGAGCGCGTTGATATCAGCATTGCTGCCTACCGTCAGGTGGACCGGCAGGTTCACAAAAGCGTCGTGCCAATTGATCCAGTCTGCCTGCAGGTGCGTCCGGATACGCCGCCGCGCCTGCCAAGCTACGTTGGCCGATACGGATTGCGGAAAGATGTTGTCCACGGCTGCTACGTAGTGAAAAGCAGGTTGAAAGGGAAGTCCCAGCGCGGCAAATTGCGCGGAAGCGTTACCGCCGGCGGTGCCCGTTGTGTGTACCGTTGTCCGGGTTTTATAGGCCAGACCGAACTCCAGGGTTTTGGTTGCGCTGAAAAGGGCTCCCACCGTGCCGTTATACCCAGCTCCGTTCGTGTGCAGGTTCAGCAGGGTTTTCAATCCGCTGAGGGCATTGTTTTGAAAAACGTAAGGTGTTTCTAAAGTGTTGGCATTGTATAAAACGCCGAAACTCGCGCCGATAGCCAACTGTTTTGTGACCTGGATGCCCACTCCGACTGTAGGCTGAAGAGCGATAAAGGCGGATCTATTGTTCTGTATTCCATAACTGGCTCCTGCGGTTCCGGCCGGATCGGCGTAGCGCCACTTGTCGGAGAGGAGGGAAACCGGAAAAACGCCGATACCGAGACTGACCCTGGACGCTCCCACACGGGAAGCAAACGCCGCCGATCCCGCCAAACCAGCGGAATTATCCAGCGATCCAAGGTAAGGGGTCGAGTTTCGATAAGTGCCGTGGGCCAGCACGCTCATTCCGGAAACCTCCAGCAACGGACGGCCGAGAGAAGTCAGCGCTGCGGGATTAGCCGCTAACGAATCGGTTGGACCGCTGCTCGAACCGGCGAACAAACCGCCCAACGCCATGGATTGAGCGCTGGGAGCCGCTCCGTAAACATCAACCGCTTTTACGCGAACTACTACGAAAAGCCCGGCCAAAAACAATAAATGAAAACGACGCATCACAATTTCGTATCGAAGAAGAACCGAACGAGTTGAGCGGTTATTGGGAATTCGGCTAAAAAGCAAGTTGATCTTTTTCGATGTTGTAATTGATGAGCGCCACAACTATTGCTGATCCCACGCTTCCTTTGTGGAGCGCGCCCTGTTACTTGGGAGCGCAAGCCGGAACAACCATGCGGACCGGAGCTGTTGTTTCGGCTCTTTCGCACGCCCTTGATCTATCTACGGGACAGCCGATTGGACACTCAATTCGTTCCTGCATTCTGGGGATGCGGATTGCAGAAGAGATCGGGTTTTCCGATGAAGCCCGAAACAGTCTTTACTACGCGCTGCTCCTCAAGGATTGCGGGTGCAGCGGCAACGCTTCCATGATGTTCCATGCTCTTGGCTCGGACGACATTAAAGCCAAGCGCGATGTGAAGACCACGGACTGGACGCGAGTGAGTTGGGAAACTCTTCAATATGCGTTTTCGCATGTCGCTTCGGGCAAGCCGTTCCTGGAACGAAGCTGGGCACTGTTCCGCTTGGCTCTGCGCCAGAAACAGCACTCAAAGAATAGCGTCAAAATCCGCTGCGAGCGCGGATCGACACTGGCCCGTCTCATGGGGTTGTCCGATGCCACGGCGCACGGCATTTTGAATCTTGATGAGCATTGGGACGGGCAAGGCAATCCGGAAGGCTTGCGCAAAACCGAAATTCCGATCCTCTCCCGTATCATGCTGCTGGCTCAGACGCTGGAAGTCTTTTTAGCGAGCCAGGGCGGTGATGCGGCGTTCGAGGTGGTAAGCGGGAGAAGTAAGACGTGGTTCGACCCCGACCTAATCAAAGCAGTCCGGTCCCTGGCCAAGCGAAAAGAGCTCTGGAACGATCTTCTCAGCGACAAAGCTTTCACGATTGGGCTGGAAATCGAGCCGCGGCCTAAAATGATGAAAAAAGGCGATACGGCTCTTGACGCGATTTGTGTCGCTTTCGCTAACATTGTTGACGCTAAATCGCCATTCACATTCAATCATTCCAATGGCGTTGCCAACGCCGCCGTCGCGATTGCGCGCGTCTTGCAATTGAAACGGGAAAGGATTTTATTTATTCGGCATGCGGGGTTGCTGCACGACCTTGGAAAGCTGAGCGTTCCCAACACCATCTTAGAGAAGCCGGGAAAGCCCACCGATGAGGAATGGGAGGTGCTGAAGCTGCACCCCTTTTATACCTGGAAGATTCTGGCGGGCATTCCAGGGTTTCACGAGATGAGCGAGATCGCTGCTTCGCATCACGAGAAGTTGAACGGCAAAGGATATTTTCGCGGCCTGACAGCGGAACAGTTGCCGATTGAGGCCAGAATTTTGGTGGTGGCTGACATCTTCGACGCGCTATCGGCCAAGCGGCCTTACCGGGATAGCCTACCGCTCGAAAAGGTGTTTGAAATCATGCGCAAAGACGTGCCCCATGCCCTGGATGCGACCTGTGTGGAAGCGCTTGAGCAGTCCAGAATCGGTTGTGACCAGACGTTTGTGGATTTACAGAACCTTCACGATCAGCTTGCGTCTTATGAGAATTCTTGACGGGCTGTTGATCTGCCTAAACTTTTTGTTTTCAACTACTACCAGAGTACTATTCACACTCTTCCGCGCAAATTGCTAAACTATGAGTTTTGCCGGAAGCGATTGGCTCACTTCCGTCTCCATCTATTGCCGAACTGAAGGAGTTCTGTCCCTTTCATGAAATATATCTTTACGTCTGAATCCGTAACGGAAGGCCACCCGGACAAAGTTGCCGATCAGGTTTCCGATGCCGTTCTAGATGCGGTGCTGGCCGATGATCCGATGGGCCGCGTGGCTTGCGAAACTCTGGTTACAACGGGAATCTGCATTGTCGCCGGTGAAATTACGACCAAAACTTATGTGGATGTGCCTAAGCTGGTGCGCGGCGTCATTCAGCACATTGGCTATACCGATGCCGCCATGGGGTTTGACTCAAAAACCTGCGCGGTGGTCAATATGATTCAGTCGCAGTCTCCCGACATTGCCATGGGGGTAGACACAGGCGGCGCGGGCGACCAGGGATTGATGTTCGGGTATGCCTGCAACGAGACGGAAGAGCTGATGCCGCTGCCGATCATGATGGCGCACAAGCTCGCCCGGCAGTTGAGCGAGGCGCGCCGTGAGGGTATTTTGCCGTATCTGCGTCCGGACGGTAAAAGCCAGGTCAGCGTGGAGTACGTGGACGGCAAACCAAAACGTATTGACGCAGTGGTTGTTTCCACGCAGCACGATGACGACGTCAGCACGGAAGAACTGCGGCAGGACGTTAAAAAGAAAATTATTGATGCCGTAATTCCCTCCGGCATGGTCGATAGCCATACCCATTTCCACATCAATCCGACAGGCCGGTTTGTGATAGGCGGTCCGCACGGCGACACGGGGCTGACAGGACGCAAGATTATTGTGGATACCTATGGCGGCATGGGGCGGCATGGCGGCGGCGCATTCTCCGGCAAAGATCCGACAAAAGTGGACCGCTCGGCTTGCTACATGGCCCGCTATGTGGCGAAGAATCTGGTGGCTGCCGGTTTGGCTTCGCGCGTGGAAGTGCAGTTGGCTTATGCCATTGGTGTGGCCGAGCCGGTATCTGTCATGGTGAACACGTTTGGAACCGGCAAGGTGGAGGATGAGCGTTTAGCTGAGATCGTGATGGAGAACTTCTCCTT
>CAXUBB010000026.1:0-5366 GCA_964249105.1 uncultured Bryobacteraceae bacterium
TCCGGAGCCTCTTTACGAAGGCGCTCGAAGTACTCACGCGGGTCGAGGAGGCCGTCCGGGTGATCCACTCGAATTCCATCCAGCACGCCTTCGCGAAGCCAGTTCAAGATCAAGGCATGTGTATCAGAGAACACTTGCGGATTCTCCATGCGAAGACCGACCAGGGTGTTTACGTCGAAGAAGCGGCGGTAAACCAGATCCTGTTCCGCCACGCGCCAGAAGGCCAATCGGAAGTTTTGCCGCTCCAGAAAGTAGTCCAGCTTGTCGATATTTCCGTTTAGCTCCTTGATACCGGCATCCACCGCTTCAGCAATAAAGGGAACTTCGTGCAAGAGCCTTTCGAGCAGCCCTCGAATCAGTTCCTTGTCGCGGTGGCGTTGCGTAAGGCTGGCTTGATCCGTGGCGGTAGGACGCGGCAGGAGATCCAAGGAGTGCGACAGAAAAGCCAGATAATCGGAGCCGCTTTTCGCGGCGGCGTCCGACAAGATCAGAGGCAGTGACTTCGGCGCGGCAGGCCATTCATTCTCAAAATACTTGATAACGAATTCCCCGCCCTGGCGCTCCACTTTGATTTCATGACGCGATAGAACACGTCCGTAATGATCCCCAAGAATAGGAACCAGAGTTTTGTTACGGATCGTTTCATCGGGCACATTCCAGTCGATGTCAAAGTAAGGCGCATAACGGCTGGAAGGGCCATTCTCCAGAATGTCCCACCAAAGACGGTTTCGCCGCCCGCTGATGGCCATATGGTTTGGGACGATATCCAGAACTTGTCCCAGATGGCATTCGCCTAAGTGTTTACAAAATTTATCATGAGCTTCAGTTCCGCCCAATTCTTCATTGACCTTATGATGATCAACAACGTCGTATCCGTGATTGCTGCCGGGCGCTGCCTGTAAATAAGGCGAGCAGTAAACGTGCGAAACGCCTAATTGGTAAAGATAATCAGCGATCTGTGAAGCGTCGTCAAAGCCAAATTTTGCATGTAGTTGCAGCCGGTACGTAGCTGTCGGGATACGGGCCATTCTTTGGTAAGAGTATCGCTCTACAAAGATTGTTTCGTATCGCGCCTAGAGCGCGGGGTTTGACGTTTTTCAAGTCTCCCCATCCAAGTAGGGACTTCTCGGCGCTGCTGTCAGCGGGGCGCAATACGAAAGAAATAAACCGTCATAATGATTCCCACGGCAATCACAATTGCTCGGATGATTTCCGGCCTCATACGGCGGGCCAATAACGGGCCGAGATAGCCGCCCGCGATGCCCGCCATCATCATAAGCAGCGTGGGACGCCACCAGATCTGGTGAGCGGCAATAAAGATAAAGGAGGCAATCGCATTCAGGGCGGTGCTCAAGACCGTTTTGATTCCGTTCATGCCGTGGATGTCCGTTAAGCCGTAGAGCCGGAAAGCGGCAAGAATCATGATGCCGATGCCTCCGCCAAAATAGCCGCCGTAGATAGCAATCGGGAAGAGCAGAACCAGCATTAAGACTTGGCTGGCGTGCAGGCGTCCCCGTAGCGCCGTGCTGATGCGGCCTCCGAACGCAAACAGGAGAGTAGCGAAAAGCAGAAGCCATGGCGCCAACTGCCGGAACGCTTTATCCGAGGTAAAAAGCAGGAGCGCCGCGCCGATGGCGCCGCCCAGGAGGCTGACAAAAAACCAGATTTTGACGTGTCCCTCTTCGATGCGGGCGATATCGCCGCGATAAGCGAAGGCGCTGGCGAGCGAACCGGGAACGAGCGCTACGGTATTGGAAGCATTGGCAATCACGGCTGGAACGCCGGCGAACACCAGGGAGGGAAACGTCAGAAAGCTCCCGCCGCCGGCTACCGAGTTGATTGCTCCGGCCAAAAAAGCGGCGGCAATCAGCAGAAGGATGGTCATCACAAATATTTAATGAATAAAACCTCGTTGCCGGTTTCGTTATAGATTAGCTCGTCGGCGATTTTTTTCACGAGCATAATCCCGAAGCCGCCGGGACGCAAGCCCATCTCAGTCCGAAAATTCGCGTGGCGCAGCGGATCTTCCGGCGGGTTGTTCACAGCGGCATGGTTTAAGCTTTCCCAGGAGAAGCCGGGACCGGCATCGCGCAAGTGCAGCAGAATGGCGCGAGCAGTACGGATATAAGCGAGTTCCACGCCCAGCTTGGGCTCAGTTTTACAGCCGTGTTCCAGGGCGTTCCCAAGCAACTCGTCTATGGCCAGGGTAAGTTGCTCGCATAACTCGGTGGACAGGTCATTCAACATCTGTGAACGAAAGAAACCGACAACACGGTCTTTCAAAGGCAGCTCAGGCGCGATGTGCAGGCAGGTCCAGCCCGGCGCGGATGATTTTACCCGGATTTCAGGCGTTCCACGGAAAGCGTCCCTGGCGTTCACGACGTTCATAACGGTCTCGTGCTCGAAGGTATATCTTCTCATTCAATTTAAAGTGGTATTTTCAAAACAGATTTCTTATGCGGCTGTTTTGTAGGTCCGTACTGTTTTTGCTTGCCGTGACGGCTTCTTTTGGAGCGAAGAAAGTGATCTCCGCTAATACCAGCGCGGGTAATGAGCAGGTGGATGTAGTAGCAACCCTCTATATGACGGAGGAAGAAGTGACACAGAAGCTGGGCATGGACCCCGGCAAAGGGATTGCGCTACTGGAGGTGCGGATAATTCCTAAAACCGATCAGCCAGTGCAGATGAGTCCCGATGACTTTATTCTCCTGGCGCATGACGATGGAGAGCGGTCAAAGCCCTTTGATCCGGCGCAGATTGCCGGGCAAGGAGCCATGGTAGTCAGCAGCGCCACTGATAAAACCAAAAAGCAAACATCCGGATTCGGCGGCTTTGGCGGCATGATCGGCGGGGGCAGCGGGTCATCGCCGGGCAACTCAAAACCGGTGACCCTCTCCTCCAAAATGGATACAAAAAGCCAGGGCAATGACAAACTGCTGGAGGCGTTGAAAACCAAGCAGTTTCCCCAAAAAGAATCCGTGCAGCCTGTGGAGGGCTACCTTTACTTTCCGCTTGATGGAAAGCACAAGCTGAAGAATATGGCAGTATTATATCGAGGTCCAGCAGGCCAACTGAACCTCGAATTTGAGCATTAAAAACGGGTTAACTACTGGATTTTTCGATGGAGTTGATCTTCACGGTGTCTCCATCCATCGTTCCATCAATTTTGACATTCTCGCCAGCAAGCGCTTTTGCCTTTTCCTTTGAATCGGCATCAAACTTCATAACTTTGCCATTGCTGACCAGGACAGGATCAGAACCGCTGCCAAGACATTTGTTAATGCAGGCGGTGTTCTTCTCACTGGGGCTGTTGTGCGCTTTACCGCAATGGGCGTCCGAGATATAGCCAGTCATCTCTTCCGCTGAAGCAGCAAATGAACATAAGGAAGCAGCCAGAATCGAAGCAAGAAACAGTTTTTTCATTAAAATACCCTCCAAGGGTAGTACCAAGGATATTGTATAGCTAATCGTACTGACTAGCTATACTTCGAGAATAACGGGCATAATTAGCGGCCGTCTCTGCGTCTCTTTGCTTAGAAATCGTTTCAGGTCGTTTCGGATCTTCTCCTGCATGACGCCCCAGTCGCTACGCTCTTCGGCGCTGGAGTTCTCCAAAGTTCGAGCGACCACGCCGCGAGCCTCCTGAAGAATACTTGAATTGTCGCCGCCCACAAAGACGCGACTGACAATTTCCGGAAGCCCCTCGCTTTTACCGGTGTGCTTATTAATGGCGATAATGGGCAGCACGAAACCATCTTCGGACAGATGGCGGCGGTCTCGAATGATAATATCCTCCACCACGTCGTCGAGCGAACCGGAATCAATACAAATACGGCCAACCGTAATCTTTCCGCCGCGCCGGGCTCCCATATGATCGATTTCCAGCGTGTCGCCGGTTTCCAGAACAAAGGTGTCTTCCAGGCCGACGGAGTGCAAGTGTTGGGCCAGCGAGGCGTGACGCGACAACTGACGGTACTCGCCATGAACCGGAACGAAGTAACGGGGCCGTACAAGATTCAGAATGAGCTTTAGTTCTTCTTCGCTGGCATGACCGGAGACGTGTACCGGCGGCTTCATGGTGCCGTAGACGAGTTCCGCGCCACGGCGGGCGATATGATTCATCATCCGGAAAATGGCCTTTTCATTGCCGGGAATGATGCGCGAACTCAAAACGACGGTATCGCCCGGTTTGATGTAAAGATGCTTGTGATTATCGACGGCTACGCGCGACATGGCCGACATGGGCTCGCCTTGCGTGCCGGAGACAACCACCGCGACCTTTTCGGGCGGCATCTGCATGATGTCCTGTGGACGGAGAAGCGTCGAATCCGGGATCGACAGCAGGCCCATTCCATGTGCGATCTCCGTTACGCTCAACATACTTCGGCCCAGAAAAGCTACTTTGCGGCCATACTCGTCGGCAAGGTCGAGGATCTGCTGCAGTCGGTGGACTGAACTACTGAAGCAGGAGATCACAAGCCGGCCCTCGCTGCCCGAAAAGAGTTCTTCCAGGCGGGGCCGCACGGCGCGTTCACTTTCGGTGAAACCGGGACGGTCCACGTTGGTCGAGTCGGAGAGAGCAGCAGCAGGACGCCTCGTTTTCCGTATTCGGCCAGCGTGTGAAGGTCGAAAAGTTCGTTATCGATGGGCGTCGGGTCCACCTTAAAGTCGCCGGTATGAATGATGACGCCCAGCGGAGTGGTGATCGCCAAGGCAACAGCGCTTGGAATGGAGTGAGTAACGCGGATAAAGTCGATTTCAAATGGACCCAGGGTGATGCGGTCACCGGGCTTAATGATATTCAGCTTGGCTCCGTCCAGGAGTTCATGCTCGTCGAGGCGGCGCTCAACCAGAGCCAGAGTGAACTCAGTCCCATAAATCGGCAGGTTCAGAAGCGAAAGCAGGAACGGAACGCCGCCAATGTGATCTTCATGACCGTGGGTCAGTAATAAGCCGCGGACTTTATCCGCGTTCTGTTCCAGATAGGTGAAATCCGGAGTGACGATATCAACGCCCAGGAGTTCCGATTCGGGGAACATCATGCCCGCGTCGACGACAATGATGTCATCGCCGTAGCGGATTGCCATGGAGTTCATCCCGAACTCGCCAAGGCCACCAAGGGGGATGATCTGTAGCTTGCGGTCAGACATGTCTATCAAATGCCAATGCCGGCAGCATCAGCAGGAGGAAGCTAAAGAGTATCATGCGGTGTCCGCATTTGAACACCCGGTTTCGGATTCGGCCATTCGCCTTGCGACAAAAGCTTTTCTGTAGAATGAGTTAGCTCCGGCATGGGACGTGCAGGGAAGGTGGATATGGCAACAGCTTTATCGGGAATCCACAATGATTTACGCTTTGCCCTTCGC
>CAXUBB010000026.1:5376-9547 GCA_964249105.1 uncultured Bryobacteraceae bacterium
TGGCGGCGAGCGCCATTGTAACGTTGGCGCTCGGCATCGGGGCATCAACGGCGGTGTTCAGTCTACTGTATGAGGCGTTGCTGAAACCGCTGCCGTATCCGCGCCCGGATCGCATTGTCTTTCTGCACAATGTTTTCCCGAAAGCCCGGACAGCGCCGAGCGGCGTATCTACGGTGGATTACATAGAGTTGAAAAAGCATGCGGAAGTGTTCAGCGATGTCGCGGAATACTATTTCAATGATTTGACGCTGACAGGAGCGGGTCCGGCGCGGCATGTAGACCCGGTAAATGCCTCGGCAAGTTTTTTTCGCATACTGGGCGTTAAACCCGTGCTGGGGCGGACCATCACGGAAGAGGATGACCGCTATGGAGCGCCGAAAGTAGCGCTGCTGAGCGATAAGTTTTGGCGAAGCGCTTTCGATGGCGACCGGCATGTCATCGGACGGACGATTCGCCTGGACGAGGTTCCGTATACCGTGATCGGCGTGATGCCGCCGCAGTTTCAGTTTCCCTATCCGGCTACGCAACTCTGGCTCCCGCTCGGCCTGACCCCGTCCGATCTGGAAGGGAAAGGCAGGCTTGATCGCTGGTCGTCCTCCATTGCGCGCCTTGCGCCGGGAGTAACAACGCAGAAAGTGGATGCGGCATTGCGGGTCATTGGGCACCAAATGGCGATGCGTTATTCGCAATTCCCGGAGTTCTTCCCGGAAAAGGAAAACTGGCACTTCAGCACTACCCCGCTGATCGAAGAGCAGACGAGAAGCGTTCGAAACTGGATTCTGTTGGCGTTTGGGGCAGTCTTCTTGGTGCTGCTGATTGCCTGCTCCAACGTAAGTGGACTGTTGTTGATTCGCGCGCTTTCACGAAACACAGAGATGGCAGTACGGGCGGCCATGGGAGCGGGCAAAGCTCGCATCGTACAGCAGGTATTAACGGAAACAGCATTGCTGGTTTGGATAGGAAGCGCTCTGGGGCTGGCAGTGGCGAGTTGGCTCATAGATCTTTCGAATCGCTACGGCCCGTTCGCGCAAACGGCAAAACTGCAAGGATGGAGCATGTTGTTCACTCCTGCCATCACGCTTCTCTGCACGGTGTTGGCGGGACTGCTTCCGGCCTTTGTCAGCACAAGTTTGCCCTTGGAGCAGACCTTGAAATCAGGCGCGACGCGGACGGCAACAGCCGGAAGCGGATTGCGCTTTGCTGCCGTTGCCGGGCAAGTGGCACTGGCTGTCACTTTGGCCTTTACCGCCACCCTACTGAGCAGAAGTTTTATCAAGTTGTTGGCAGTGTCGCCGGGATTTGAAGCAAAGCATGTGTGGAGCGGACTGATCCAATTGCCGCAAAATTTATATAGAACTCCTGATGTGCAGCTACGCTACTTCCAGGCTTTGCAAGAAAGGGCGGTGCGGTTGCCCGGAGTGGAATCGGTTTCGGCGAGCGCTCCCCTGCCCTTTACCGGGGTCTGGTCGCTTGATCTTTCCTTCCCAGGGCGCAGTGAGTTACCGAACCAGCCCAGAGCAGAAGGAGCCGCCGTTCTGCCCGGTTACTTCGCGGTGATGCGAATCCCGTTACGGCGTGGCCGGACCTTCACCGCAAGTGATAAACCGCCATCGCCCGTTGTCTCCGTTATTAATGAAGAGTTCGCCCGCGTTTATTTTCCCGGCGAGAACCCGATTGGGAAGCAGGTTGGCATCAGCGGTCACCGGGATAGACCGACTACCGTGATTGGAGTGGTGGGCGATGTCGAGAATAGCGAATTGGGCGGACCGCACAAGCCGCAGATTTATTGGTCGGCGCTGCATGAGTCATACTCCGCGATGTGTTTAGTCGTGCGTACGCGAGGTGATGTGGATATTACGAACGCGGTAAGAAGCGAAGTGGCGAAACTCGATGGGCGTGTCGCGCTGTTTGACGTCGCCACCATGGAGGAACGCGTTGGGCAATCCGTAAAGCTACGAAGATTTGTGGCGTTCCTATTGAACGCTTTTAGTGGAGTTGGACTGCTGTTAGCGGCAGTTGGGATCTATGCGTCCCTGGCGCATCTCGTGGCGTTGCGGCGCCGTGAAATCGGTATTCGGATCGCATTCGGCGCGTCTTGGCGGAACATCGCAAAACTGGTTTTACGGCAAGGCGCATTGGTAACTGGAGGTGGAGCTATCGCCGGAATCCTAGGCGCGACCTGTGCCGGACTCCTGCTGCGAAATCAATTATTCGGAGTAAGTATTTACGACAGCGTGACTTGGGTAGTGGTGTTCGGTGTTCTATTGTTGATAGCGCTGCTCGCAATTTGGCCACCGACCCGACGCGCGTTAAGGATACAGCCGACGGAAGCGCTGCGGGAAGAATGAACTGGGTTGCGCTGCTGTCAGTACAATAGAATTCCATAGGCGGTTATTCATATGAGCACGGTTCTTGTCCAGCCGACGTACCACGTTGAGCTGATTGATGGCCGCGAGGTGCAGAAGCCTTTGCCGAGATTGAAACATGCCCGAATCCAGACCTATTTGATTCGAAAGCTAGGTAATGACCTTGGCCGAACCTATGAGGCTTTGTCCGAACTAAACGTCCTTTGTGGCGAGGACCGGCTTACACCTGATGTCACGGTCTCTCGACGAGATGCTCGTTATGAGAATGAAAACCTCGCTGACCCGGCAGTTTTTTGTGTTGAAATCCTTTCTCCAGGGCAAAGGCTGGCAGAGCTTTTTGACAAGGCAGACCGTCTGCTAAAGACGGGAACACCTCTATGTTGGATCATTTGGCCGGAACGCCGCAAAGCTTGGATGTATTCTGCTAATGATCTCGAAGAGGCCAAAACGCATCTACGCGCCCCCTTACACGAGGACGGCAGTGTCGAAGTGGAACTTGCGGCGATGTGGGGTGAGTTGGATTAGCTTACAACCACCCGTCAGGCATGATTCCCGTTCTCGAAACACCACGGCTTGTTCTTCGCCCTCTCGAACTCGCCGATGCCGATGAGGTTCAACTTCTCTTTCCGCAATGGGAGATCGTTCGCTATTTAGCGAATCAAGTGCCCTGGCCATTTCCGTCCGACGGGGCTTACACATACTACCGTGATATTGCTCTACCAGCGATGGCAGCCGGAAACGCCTGGCATTGGACATTGCGGCTCAAGAGCGCTCCTGACCGCATTGTTGGAAGTATCGCCCTCATGAAAAGTAAGGACACAAATCGCGGCTTCTGGCTGGCGTTGCCTTGGCAAGGACAGGGGCTTATGAGCGAAGCCGCTGAAGTTGTGACCGACTACTGGTTCAATATCCTCGGATTTCCGGTTTTGCGAGTTCCTAAAGCGATCGCTAATACCGCATCACGGCGAATTTCAGAGAAGAGCGGCATGCGCGTCGTGGCGGCGGAAGAGCGGGACTATGTTTCCGGGCGTTTTCCTACAGAGATATGGGAAATTACCGCCGAGGAGTGGAATGCTCGCAAGCGCGACAGTTAACCCGTGGCTCTCCTACTGCGCTTCCTTTGCGCCGGACCGGATCGCGGCCTTGGCCTGATCGACCCAGGTTTCATAAAGGTAGCGGTCACGTTGCGAGTTCCAGACGGAATCGGGAAGAGCATGGAGGAGATGGTGATTAATGGCAGGAATGTCGCTGTCAAGCGCCATCGTGCCGCCTTCATTGTGTTCATTTTTCAGACTGCTCGCGTCAAGATGATTACGAGCAGCCCATGTGGAGATGTGAGCTTCCGGCATGGCTTGAATGCTGCTCGTTGTCCAGTTAGGAAAATTTAGTTTGTCCTCCAGCCAGAGGGCGACCGGTTTGGTGATGAAGTAAGGGCGGTGGCCTCCATTGGGCGTGAAACCGAAGTCGAACACGTTCTTGCGGCTGCCTGCTTCCGCCATGGTGCGCTCTTGCAGATTGGCGAAAAAGCTCTGACTGTGATGGGGAATATCGACAACTTCATCAGCGGAGCCGTTCCAGATGAGAGTGGGTCCGCGCTTCGCCTGTAAGGCGTAAATAACCGACCCGCGATCGCCGAGAAATTTGAGCGACTGATAGGGAATGGCTTGGCACATCTTCCGGCTCGAATCCCAGTAACCGCCGGGGCCGTCAAGATCGCCGCCCCCCACCAGCACGCACGCATGAACGTGAGTATCGACCGCGCACTCCAGCGAACTGATGAACGATCCCATGGAGTAACCGAGCAC
>CAXUBB010000026.1:9557-18533 GCA_964249105.1 uncultured Bryobacteraceae bacterium
GAGCACCGCAATACGGCCTTTGTCGACATCTTTGCGGCGCGACAGATAATTGACTGCCTGCATGATATCTTCCACCATGAGGCCTCCCAGACGGCGGCCCATGTCATCGGGTGGAAGGTAGGCGTCATGCTGGCTCGTGCCGGATTCGCGCAGGTGGTTGCGCTCAAATTCGCCGATGGGATCGTATGTCAGCACCACGGCCCCGGCGCGCGCATAGAGGATGCTGGCCCAATAGGCGTACCAGGATGATTTGTCTCCGCCGTGGCCGTTGACAATCACCAGGGCTGGGCCGCGTTTCCGCTTCGGATTGGATGGGTGGTAAACCAAGGCGGGAACGCGGAGGTTATAAGCGGTGGCGTAGGAAACACGGTCAGCGGTAATGCCGGGTGCCGGAGAGAGATCACCGTAACGCTTCTCTTCCAGCTTGGGCAGCTTCTCGGGAATGTGCAAGGTTTCGCGAATCTCCTTGCGAAGATCGTTCCAATCGTGATGAGTCGCCGCCAAAGCGGGAAAACAACAGGCAAGACACAGAAAAGAGAGGAAGCAATTTGACCGCACTCGGCTTCATGGTAACGAAGCAGGCCGGCGGCAGTGCAAACTGGTGTTATGAAGCGAGTGTTGATTCCGTACCGCCATTCGAGCAGGCTCAAACCGTATGTGGAGGCGGTGCAGGCTGGCGGTCTCGAAGCTGTTCCCGTTTCGGTTGGGGAGTCGCCAAAGATTAATGGCTCTCACGGATTGCTGCTAATGGGCGGAACGGATGTGAACCCGAAGCTCTATGGCGAGGCAGCACGGCCCGAAGTGGATCAGCCGGATGATGAACGGGATAATGTGGAATGGCGGTTGATTGATGAAGCTCTACAAAGGGACCTGCCGGTTCTGGCAATCTGCCGCGGGATGCAACTGCTCAATGTGCATCAGGGCGGCACGTTGATTCAGCATTTGGCATTGCCGAAGCACGACACCGAGTTTGAGGATAAAGGAACGGTCGCGCATGAGGTCGTTCTTGAGCCGCAGAGTCAATTGGCGGAA
Organism: uncultured Bryobacteraceae bacterium; assembly: GCA_964249105.1. Lineage (GTDB taxonomy): Bacteria > Acidobacteriota > Terriglobia > Bryobacterales > Bryobacteraceae > Bog-105. The sequence goes on from CAXUBB010000026.1 coordinate 10,590, forward strand.
ATTGCGGGCACGATGCGTCTCGCTGTCAATTCGCGTCATCATCAGGCCGTGAATTCCCTGGGCAAAGGCTTGCAAATTTCAGCCCGCGATTCGGAGGACGGGACCATTGAAGCGCTGGAAGAACCTGACCGCAGTTTTGTGGTTGCCGTACAGTGGCATCCCGAAGATCAAACTCTCCGTTACCCAGAACAAAGAAAACTATTCAAGCGTTTTGCGCAGGCATGCTGACCCTTATTGTTGCTTCTTAATCACGCTGATTGCGCCATTGCGCTCCAGAACGGCGTATTTGATTTCATCGAGAGTTTTTATGCCTTTGGTGCGGGCGGCGGCCATCACGTCGTTATCCGCGACTCGCATTTTGCTCATGGCTTCGGTCTGCCATTGGCCCTTCTCCAAAACGACAAGAGGCGTGCCGTCCACAAGGGTGCCGAAGCGCGGAAAACGCAATTTCAGGGTTGCAATGAGCCGGTGAATCAGCCCGACAGTAATCACCGCGCAGATGGCGTTTGTTTCGGAGTGGTCGTCGCCAACGGTCGCCAAAATAATGACGCCGCCCATTAGGAAGATCAACACAAATTCCGTAGGCGTCATTTGCGCGCCAGGCCGCCGGCTCAGGACTCTCACGGTCAAGAGCAGAACGAAGTACCCGACAACGGCATGAATAATCGTGTACATAAAATTTTCCCGCCCTGCTACGGCATAACGTAAATTTTTGTGTCGAACTCTTCCGCGCCTTCCACGCGCAATGTTAAAGAGTGAATACCCGGCGTTGACGGCTCCAAGGCAAACTGAATGGCATTTGGATGAGGCGTTGATTTAAATGTATACAGAATGCCGTTTCCGTCCAGCGTTGAAGTATCCGGCTGCGGAACAACCCGGCGGTTGCCCAAATCCTGCACTAAGCTATCGCTCGCCCAAAGCCGCACGGCACCATCGCGGCGGGCATTCGGCCCGAATTTGACCGTCAGGATAGACGGCGTGCTAAATCTTTCGATCCGCTCATAAGAAATGTCCATAGTTCCGTCGTTGGTGCGCGCATGAGCTTTGGCCAGAGGGCCGCGCCCGAAGCATCCTAAGAGATCAGCCACAACAATCGCCGCGAAAAGAATCCAGATTCTGTTTTCCCAACGCCACCATCGGCGCTGGAACTCAAGGTCAGAGCCAACCGCCAGCTCGTTATTGACCTTTGGAACGCTATCCCCAACGGGTTTTGTTTTTTCAATTGGTTCAGTCTGTACGGGAGAAGGCATAAGCGATGCGAATTTTACTTCTGTATATTCATTGACCAGTTCACAACGGATCTATGAGTCTTCCGATTTTGGAATAATGCTGACTTCGCCATTGCGTTCCAGAACCGCGTACTCAATTTGATCGAGCCGTTCCAATCCCTGGTCGCGCGCGAACGTCATAACGTCGTCATCAGTCAGTCGCATTTTGGCCAGCGTTTCAGCCTGCCATTTGCCTTTGTCGAGGAGCACCAATGGGGGTCCATCCGCTATCCGGCCAAACGCAGGAAACCGGACTTTCAGCCAAATAATGACAAAATGCGTGACTGCGATGCTCAGGATCGTCGCAATCGCATTCGTGATCGAACGGTCATCGCCGACCATTGGCGTCAACGTGACTCCACCCATAAAAAAAATCAGGACGTACTCGAATGGGGTTATCTGTTTACCGGGACGCCTGCCAACAATACGGACGATGAAAACAAGAAAACAATATCCGAAGATACCTCGAAGAACGCCACCCATGCCTGTATTTATTTTTTAGATTACGCCGGACAGAGATCTGGTTCTGGGTATTTGTACCAGAAAATCTAACTGCAGGAATCCATGTAATTGAAATGCAGCGAAAGTAGCCTAACACTCGAATTATTTCGTCAGTAAGGGCATCATGGCTAACGAACGAATTATTGAAACGGATGTTCCCGCGAGAATGGACCGGCTGCCCTGGAGCGGTTGGCATCGCAAAATTGTTCTTGCCTTAGGGACTTCCTGGTTACTCGACGGGCTGCAAGTCACCTTAGCCGGATCTTTGGCGGGTATTCTGAAAGACCCCAAGTCGCTCGGCTTGAGCGATGAACAGGTATCAGGAGGCGCTTCCGCTTACCTGGCCGGGGCTGTTTCGGGCGCTCTGATCTTCGGTTACTTAACGGACCGCCTGGGCCGCCGAAAGCTGTTCCTTCTCACGCTGGCGGTTTACTCCACGGCTACTCTTGCTACTGCTTTGTCCTGGAATTTTTTCTCTTTTGCTGTTTTCCGGTTTATCACCGGATTTGGTATCGGCGGTGAATACGCAGCCATCAATTCCGCCGTTGATGAACTAATTCCAAGCAAGGTACGCGGAACCGTTGATCTGGTGGTCAATGCCACTTTTTGGGCCGGCGCCGCTATCGGCAGCATTGCTTCCTTGCTTTTGCTTCAGGGCAATTACTTGGGAGCTAATGTCGGGTGGCGATTAGCTTTTGCCGTAGCGGCGGTGCTGGCCTTGGGTGTTCTGTATCTGCGGCTGGGAGTGCCGGAAAGTCCGCGCTGGCTGATGTTGCGCGGCAAGGAAAAAGACGCCAACAACGTGGTTTGCGATATTGAGCAAACGATCTCCCAGTCAAAAGGTAAACTCCCGGAGCCGGAAGGTGAAAAGCTCCGCTTGCGGGTACGGGACCACACGCCCTGGAGCGAGATCTTCAATAATATCTGGCGGGATAACCGCAAGTTCTCCATGCTCGGTCTCACGCTGATGGTGGCGCAATCCTTCTTTTACAACGCCATCTTTTTTACTTACGGATTGGTGCTGAACAAATTTTATGGAATCAGCGCCGAAAAGCTGCCGCTGGAACTGCTGCCGTTTGCTCTCGGCAACCTGCTAGGCCCCATTATTTTAGGCAAATTTTTCGACACCGTTGGCCGTAAGCCGATGATTATCGGAACGTATGCGCTCACAGGCATTATGCTGGCGGCTCTTGTGTTCCCGTTCGGGACAGGAGCGATATCGGCAAGGATGCTCGGAATCTCTTTTACCGCCATCTTCTTTGTCGCATCGTCGGCGGCGAGCGCGGCTTATCTTACGGTCAGTGAGATCTTTCCGCTGGAGATTCGAGCCTTGGCGATTGCGATCTTTTATGCTATCGGCACTCTGATTGGCGGAGTAGGCGCTCCGGTTCTGTTTGGCTTTCTTATTGCATCAGGCTCGCGATGGAACGTGGGTATCGGTTACCTGATCGGCGCGGCCCTGTTGATTATTGCTGCTATTGCAGAGTGGGCCTTCGGCGTGGAGGCTGCCGGAAAGTCGCTGGAATCCATTTCGAAACCATTACAGAGTCAGTTGTAATTAGACAACTAACGCAAATTAACCTGCTTCCCAGCGCATTGTCTCTGCATCCAAACCGGCAGAAAGGCAATGAACGAATGAAAGCTGTGCAACTGCACGAGTATGGGCCGCCTGACAATTTAAAGTATGAGGATGTTCCAACACCGGAACCTGGTCCCGATGAAGTATTAGTAAAGGTAGCGATAACGAGTCTCAACCCAGTAGATTGGAAGTTGCGGTCCGGCATGCTCAAAGACTTTATGCCGCTGCAACTTCCCGCCATCCTGGGCAGTGATGTGGCAGGAGAGGTTGCAAAAGTTGGCGCGAACGTATCGCAATTTCGCGAAGGCCAAAAGGTAATGGGGCTGGTGAACCACAGTTATGCCGAATATTTAACAGCCAAGGCGGACCTGCTTGCGCCCGTTCCCGAAGGCATGAGCATGGAGCAGGCAGGGGCTTTGCCTCTGGTCGTGCTGACGGGCGCATATTCAATTAATGACGTGGTAAAGCCAAAGGCTGGAGACATCGTGCTCATTACGGGCGCTCTGGGGAGTGTCGGACGTACTGCCGTGTTTGCGGCAAAGCAACAGGGAGTGCGCGTCCTGGCGGGCGTGCGCGGCAAGCAGAAGGGCGAGGCCGAACATCTGGGCGCGGATCAAGTAGTGGCGATTGACGATGACAAGGAGATTGCCGCTTTGCCGGAACTGGATGCCATTGTTGATTTTGTCGGCGGTGAAGTAATCGGAAAATTGATTCCTAAATTGAAAAAGGGCGGAGCGCTCGGGTCGGCGCTAGGCAAACCGTCAGCGGCGGAAGGCAAGGACATTCGCGTGGAAGCGTTTTCGGTCCAGCCCAATACTCAACGCTTGAAAGAACTGGCCGAAGCCGTGCAAAGAGGCGAGCTCACCATATCGGTTCAGGAGAAGTATCCTTTGCGGGAAGCAAGCCAGGCGCACGCGCGCGCCGAAACAGGCGGCGTAAATGGTAAAATTCTTCTCCTGCCTTGAAATGTTCGCAAATTCTTACGCGCAAAAAGCAGGACGCTGATCGCTCCTGATGCTGATGACCTGTGATCTTTCCCCTTCAAATACTTTCATTTTGGCGAGGAGAGTCGTACGTTTAATTCGCAGAAGATCAGCCGCACGCGCCTTGTTTCCTCCTGAGACCGCGAGGGCCTGGTTAACAAGCGAACGTTCAAAGTCGCTGACAACCTGATCGAAGTCGATGCCGTCGTGGCTTACTGTGACGGATGGGCGGTTTGGCGCGGCAATGCTGACCGGGGTATTTGAGGCGGTGCGGCCCCGCAACATAAAGTCCTGGGCTGTCAGGGTGTAACGGTCGCCGCTCAAAGCGAAGGCCATCTGCACCGCATGTTCAAGCTGACGAACATTGCCGGGCCAGTTCTGCCCCATTAAAAAGTCAACGGCTTCCTCGCTGATCCGCTTGGGAGGCGCGAATTCAGAAGCGCAGGTCTTTTCAATAAAGTGGCTTAAAAGAAGAGGAATATCCTCGCGCCTTTCCCGCAAAGGAGTTAAGTGAATGGGAACCACATTGAGGCGGTAAAAGAGATCCTCGCGAAAACGCCGATCCCGCACCGCTTCTTCCAGATCGACGTTAGAGGCGGCAATCACACGCACGTCCACGCGAACCGTTTCAGAACTGCCAACCCGCTCGAACGCCTGTTCTTGCAGAACGCGAAGCAGTTTACCTTGCGCTTCGGACGGCAGATCGCCGATTTCATCCAGGAAAATCGAGGACCGGTGCGCCTGCTCAAAACGCCCGATCCTGCTCGTATGAGCGCCGGTGAAAGCGCCCTTCGTATGGCCGAAGAGTTCGCTTTCCACCAGGCTTGCCGGGAGCGCTGTACAGTTGACAGCCACCATGGGAAGCGAGGAACGAGTGCTGGCCGCATGAATCGCGCGCGCTACTACCTCCTTGCCGGTGCCCGTTTCGCCGCTGATCAGCACGGTAATTCGCTTGGCGGCAATCAGCTCAATAATTTCGCAGAGCTGGCGAATGGCCGGACTCTCTCCAATGAGAAAGCGTCGCCAAGGGGCAGAAAAAGTCTTCGGTTGCGTTTTGGTGGATGATTGCTCAAGCGCCGTGATCACTGTATCTTCCAGGCGGCCAGGGCTTATGAAGCTTGCCGCTAATGATACAAATTAGTATCGAAACCGGTAAGTTTTTCTTGAGGAGTTCTTCGGTTTAAATTTGCGAATCGGCGGCGCGGAAGTTCGCGGCAAGCCAAGACTCTTCCGCCCCTAGCTCAACTTCCTGGTCCAAGGCATGTTTCCATTCGGAATAGCGATCTTCTCTCAGCTTTTCGAGCAGGCGCACATTCCGCTCCGCCTGGAGAAGGCGCTGACGCTGCTGTTGAATCGGTGCGGCATATTTTGCCATCTGTTCGCGGAATAGATGGGCGCGCGCATCGGTTCCGACCAGGTAAGCTGATAAGGCGCGAAGATCAACCGACTGCAGATGTCCGGCGGTTTGCAGTTCGGATAAAGCCTTTTGCCGTTCGTTAAGAAGGGATTGCAAGCTGTTTCTCAGGCGTTGTTCTTCGCCTAACAGTTTTTGCAGTTTGGCGCGTTCCAGTTGCAGTTGAGTGTTACGCCAGCGGAGGGCGGTATCAAGGCGGAACTCAAATTTTTTCATGAATAGCGCCTCTAGTTCAGACCGTCGCGGCAATCGTCGCTAAGGCAGTCAAAGTATCGGGAAGGCTGGATTTTTCGCCGGCGTCCTGGCGTAAAAACTTGAGAATGCTTTCACGCGCCCGGATACTGGTGTCGAGCTTGGGATTCGATCCGCCCACATACGCCCCGAGATTGATGAGATCGGAAGAGTTCTGATAACAGGCAAGAGCTTCCCGCACCTTGCGTACCGCCGCCAAGTGATCGGGTTGGGAGATCTGAGACGCTACGCGGGATACCGAAGAAAGGATGTCGATGGCCGGATAGTGACCGGAAGCGCCCAATTGGCGGGACAGGATCACGTGACCGTCGAGGATGCCGCGCACGGCGTCCGCGATTGGTTCGTTGAAATCATCACCTTCCACAAGAACCGTGAATAAGCCGGTAATGCTGCCATGCTTAAACGAGCCGGCACGTTCAAAGATTTTAGGCAGCATGCTAAATACGGAGGGCGTATAACCTTTTTGACTGGGCGGCTCGCCAGCCGCAAGGCCAATTTCCCGCTGCGCCATAGCCAGACGCGTCACGGAATCCATGACCAGCAGCACCTTTGCTCCTTGATCACGGAAGTATTCGGCGGCAGCTAAGGCTACGTAACAGGCCCGGATGCGAAGAGGCGCAGGCCGGTCCGAAGTCGCGACAACGACCACCGAACGCTTCTGGCCTTCGGGGCCGAGTTCATGTTCGAGAAAGCCCCGGACTTCCCGATTCCGTTCGCCAATCAGCGCAATCACCGTAACGTCGGCTGAGTTCTGCCGCGACATGGCGCCCAGCAGAGTGCTTTTTCCCACGCCGCTGCCGCCAAAGAGTCCGATACGCTGACCGAGGCCGCAGGGAAGCATGCTATCGATGGCGCGGACGCCGGTGACCATTTGGGTTTGAATATGCTCACGGTCGAGCGGACCGGGAGGCGGGGCGTACAGGTCATATTTGGCCGTGGCGGCAATCGAAGGACCGCCGTCGATTGGCTTTCCAAAACCGTCCAGAACGCGGCCGAGCAATCCCGGTCCGACAGCCAGTTGCGCATCATCCGAGCGGGCGTAAATGGGGTCGCCCGGCTCCAGTCCGTCAATCTCCTCCAGCGGCATGGAAAGAATGCGTCCATTGCGAAAACCGATAACCTGGGTGCGAATCTTCCCTCCGTTAGCGGCCTGAATCTCGCAGAACCCGCCAATTTTAGAGGCAGGGCCTTGCGATTCGATCACAAAGCCGGTGACGTTTGTGATGGTGCCGCGCCAGCGAAAGCAGTCCAGTCCTGCTAAATCGTGGAAGTAAGGGGCGAAATTAATTTGTTCAGCGATCATCGGAGTGAAAGGCGGTCGGCGAAGCCGCGTTGAATTTCCTGTAGTTGCGAGTCCACGGAAGCATCCAGCTCGCCAAAGGAGGTTTCAAAGACGATGCCTCCATTTTTCAGGCAGGAGTCGGGGAAAACTTGAATCGCGGGAGCCGCGCCGATGCGCTCTAACGCCGAGCGCACCGCATCGGCTCCGGAAGGATAAACACGAACTCGCGAGATTTCGCGGTTTTGGAGTTTTTGCAATGCTGTATGAACCAGGCCGTGCAGCGCTTCCGGATCAATGGATATTTCACGGTGCAGGATGCGGCGGGCGATCGCCAGAGAAAGACGGATCAACTCTCCTTCCGCGTCGTTTCGCAGTTTGCGTTTCGTTCCAGCCAGGTCTGATAGGGCCTGGGCCATCTGGTTATGAGCAGCAGTTAACTCAGCGGAAGCTTCTTCCCGCGCTTGCCGATAGCCTTCGGCGGCGGCTTCACGACGAGCACCCGCCAGCTCGGCTTGATGGCGGCGCTCGCATTCTGTCAACTCCGCGCGAAGTTTTGCCGTTTCCTGCGCTTGCGATTCCGGCGCGTTCGTTTCTTCAGCGGAAGCGATCGCGCGGTACGGCATCGGCAGGGAACGCCAGGTAATCGGTTCGACGTCCTGCGACGG
>CAXUBB010000026.1:18543-22012 GCA_964249105.1 uncultured Bryobacteraceae bacterium
TTACAGCGCATGGAGGTCACCGGAACCGCACAAAGTTTGAAACGGCATGTCACTCATAAAGGGGCCTAGCCGCGGATTACTTCTTTGCTTCCGCCAGCCAACCACGTAAAATCTCGGCAGCCAGTTCCGGCTCCTTCTTTACGCTCTCCTTTATGTGTTCTCTCAGCGCCTCTATTCTCTTGGACATCGGAGGGAGTTGCAGCAGCGGTTCCGCTCCTAACTCCAATGATGGCCGGGCTTCCTCGGCAGACGGGGAAAGCTGAACCCTGTCCTGCACCTCATCCTCTTCCGAAGCTGGCGGGAGAGCAGCAGTTTCTTGAATGTCCACCGTTTTCCGTTTGCGCCTCAGCAGGAAGAAGGCTCCGGCCAGCAGCGCCACTAGACCCGCCCCGGCGCCCATCCAGATTTTCTTATCATGCAGGAGATCATCCCCTTGTTTTTTGGGGTTCTCGGCAGTTTTGGCCGCCGGATCAGGAGCGGCTTCGGCCAGTAGGGTCTGCTCGAACGGAAGACTTTCGACAACGAGATGATCCCCCCGCTGCGTGTCCAGGCCAAGCACTCCGGCCACAATGTCATTGATTTTCTTGATCTGCTCCGGCGTGGGGGGAACGATGACGCGTTTCCGGTTCTTGCCCTGCCCTTCCCAGCGGACCTCCTGATCGAGCAGAAGCGAAGCGGAAATGCGTTTGATATTGCCTTGCGGCGTCTTTAGATGCCGGACGGTTTTGGACGTTTCAAACGAGGTATTTTCGGTACGGCGGGACGAACCTGCCGCCGGGGTGATGGCGCGGGGAACGGCACGGGGCAGATTGGATGAAGTGCCCGGAACGCCAGCGCTCTGCGAACTGGAGCCGACCACGTCTTCCGACTTCTGTGACGTAGCCATCACGGATTTGTTGGGATCGAAAATCTCTTCGCTCTGCTCGCTGGTGGTAAAGTCGCAATCGGCGGTCACGCCCACGCGAAAACGCCCTTCGCCCAGCAGAGGCTCCAGGGTGGATTCTACCTTTGCCACGAGATCTTTCTCAATCTGGTGCTTGTAGTCGAGAGCGGCCTCGGAAGGCTCGCCTTCCTCGCCGGATTTTCGGTGGGGCCGGCTGAGCAGGTTGCCCTGCATATCGAGAATGGACACCAGTTCGGGAGTCAGTCCCTCCACTGCGCTCGCCACCAAATTGGCTACAGCAGTTACGTTTTGCGGACTGAGCCGGGTTCCAGCGCGGGTATGGACTAAAACACTCGCCTTGGCGGGTTCGCGATAATCCAGAAATACGGAGTCTTTCGGAAATGTCAGGTGAACGCGGGCTTGTTCGACAACGTTCAACGCTTTGATGGAACGATCGAGTTCCCCTTCGAGAGCCCGCCGGAAGTTCACATGTTCGGTGAAATCGGTAAAGCCGAGATTGTTGCGATCAAACAATTCGAAGCCGATACGACCGGTCTTCGGCAAGCCCGCGCCCGCCATTTCCAGGCGCAACTCGTCCACTTTCGTTTCAGGCACCAGAACGGACGTGCCGTTCTCGCTGATGCGGTGCTCGACTCCGCTTTCCTTTAATTTCTGCACGATAGCAGCAGCGTCCTCCGGCGACATGCCGGTGAACAGCGGCTTAAAGCTGCGGTCGTGATTCCATTTCACAAAACTGGTAATACCACCGCCAACCAGAAGGATGACATAGGCAAACCCAATGATTTGCTGCTTGGAAAAGGAAGCGAACAGCTTTTTGATTTGATCCATCGACCTAACTCAAGTACTCAAGTAATGGTTAGATCTGCATGCGCATAATCTCTTGATAGGCGGAAACTACTTTGTTCCTGACCTGCATGAACATGTTGAATTGGAGTTCCGCGTTCTGGGTGGCAAGAATCGTCGAGTGAAGTTCACCGTTTTCGCCGGTCAGAAAATTCTGAACAGCATTGTTCGCGCTCGTGTGGGATTTTTCCACTTCCTGGATGGTTGACTTCAGAATATTTTGAAATTCACCGCTGTCTTTGGACAGAACCGCCTGATCGAGCGGGATTTGCGGTATCTGCGAAATCGAATTAACGGAGGAAATAGGGAATGACATGCGTTTAGCGGAAGAGATCGATGGATTTACTGATCATGTCCTTGACGGCTGAAATGGCGGATACATTGGCCTGATAAGACCGCGAGGCGCCCATGAGGTCTACCATGTCCTGCGCCGGGTTGATTTTCGGAAAGGCCACGTAGCCGTCTTTGTCGGCGTCGGGATGACCGGGCAGGTAACGGCGTTCCGGGTCGCTGTTATCGACAGTGATATCGCTGACGGCAACTCCCTTGGGACCATCGCCAAATTGGGTCTGGAAGACCGAGGAAAAGGGCGAGCCAACCTGTTCCGGCTGAAACACCACGTCGCGGCGGCGGTAGGGCCCACCCTCGGTAGTGCGGGTCGTGTCGGAATTGGAAATGTTTTCAACAAGCACTTCCGCGCGCTCACGTTGAGCCGACATGCCGGAAGCGCTAACCGAGATGCTGGAAAAGAGACTCATGATCCGGTGTTGCCTCCGTCAATAGCGGCACGCACAATCTTGAGCTGCGAACGCATCAGATTGGTAGCGATGTTGAAGCGCATCGCGTTTTCCGCCAATAAGCGGGATTCGCGGTCCAGGTTCACATTATTTCCATCGTTTTTGACGCGCAGACCCGGCACCTCGACGGTAGCGGCAGGCAAGCCGTTCATGGCGGACTGAAGCTCGGATTGAAAGTCAATATCTTGGGTTTTATAGCCCGGCGTATCGGCGTTGGCGATATTGGAGGCAACTACCTTCTGGCGCGTGCTCAACAGCGTCATGTATTGCTCCAGGCTTCCCTGAATTGGATCGATCACGCCACGTTGGAAGCAGGTGTGGGGCCAAATGAAAATTACTGATTTTATTGAGTTAATAACGGAAGCGGCGTCAATTTTTTGACGGTTTACCTGCTTCGGTGACAGTTCAGTGACATGATTGATGACGAACGTCACACTATCCGTGAGTAGTGAAATTATTGAGAAAGCGAGGAGACGAGCTGAAGCAATGGATACAAGTGTGAACCAACTTATCCGGGAATACCTGGAGCAGATTGCTGGAGCAACTGATGCGGAAGCAGACGCTAAGGAATTTGAGCGGCTCTCACATGAATCTCAAGGCAATTCGCACGGATGGCGATGCAATCGCGATGAGCTGCATGAGAGGCGATGAACGGCTTAGCCTTTTTTGACACGCATGTGCTGGTTTACGCCGGTGACAGATCATCGCCGGCGAAACAGGAAAAGCGATTGTCCTTTTTGCAGAGCACCTGAACAGCAGAACTACTGTTATATCATTGCAGATTCTTCAGGAGTATTTGCGGCTGCAACGCGCTCCGCGGGCGTTGGCGTGTGTACAGCGAGGATCTCCAAACTGGTGCAGACGTGGCCGGAGTACGCGTCATCAACCCATTTGCGATATGCACACAAACCGTATTAACCGGTGA
>CAXUBB010000027.1:0-508 GCA_964249105.1 uncultured Bryobacteraceae bacterium
CGTCAATCGGCCATCCATCAGCGCTTTTGTAGGAAACGCGCACCACAGGCTGCGGGTCGAGTTCCCGCCATAGCTCCGCATTGACATGCGTGAGTTGCCGCTCCTCCTTCCCGTCCAGGTCAGAAACGTACAGCTCATCCGGGTGTTCGAAATCGTTAGACAGGTAAATCATCTTGTTTGCCGGCGCACTTAACGAAAAAGCGTGGACGGCCCGCTCGCCCGAAGTAACCTGTGAAAGCTTGCGCTCCCGCAAATCCGCGCGGAAGATATGCGTCTGCCCTTTAATTCCCGCTGAAAACAACATGTCATGATCTGTTGCGCCCCAGCGCATCTCGCCCGGAATCGTATCGAAATTTTCGACTGCTAAAGCGGATGCGCCTGACCCGTCCGAGTTTGCCGTATATAACTTCGGAAACTGCCGACGCTTTGTTTGCCCAGTGAACACAATTCGTTTGCCGTCCGGCGACCAGCGCGGCGAGCTGTCGCTGCCGGAGCTGCTGGTAAACTG
>CAXUBB010000027.1:518-5712 GCA_964249105.1 uncultured Bryobacteraceae bacterium
CATCCTGAAAGGGGTGATCAGAAATTTTTGTGAGTGAGCCGCCGTTTGCCGGAATGACCCACACATCCGTATTGTGGTTCTCATCGTACTCTTTTCCGGTGCGGTTGGAAACAAAGGCGATACGCGTTCCATCAGGCGACCACTGCGGATCGGTATCGTTCCAGTTATCGCCTTCCGTAATCTGCTTGGCGGCTCCTGATGGGACGCTCACAACCCAGAGATGACTGCGCTTATCGTCAAACCAGCCCGTATCGTTGAACTTATAGGAGATATGCGTGTAGTGCCGGATATCGCTCTTGCGGTCCGCAGGCGCCACGGCATCACTCGGCCCGGAGCGTCCCACGCAGACCAGTTTCGTATCGTCGGGCGACCACTGAAAGACGCTCACGCCATTTTTCAGATTTGTCAAAGGCAGAGCTTCGCCGCCGTTCATGGAAAGGAGAAAGACTTGCGTCCGGGGCGGCTCTGATCCTCCGTCCACGTTGCGACTTGATAAAAACGCCAGCGTTTTTCCGTCGTGACTCCAGCGAGGCGAACTGGAACTGAATCCTTCGGCGCTCAGCCTTCGCGGCGCGCCGGAGCCATCGGCAGCAACAGCCCAGATTGATGAATTCCGCCGGTTCTTTTTAGGGTCGATGGTTGTGAGAACGTAAACAGCCTGCCGCCCATCCGGCGAGATCTGCCCATCACTCAAAGACTGGAAAGCAAAATAGTCCTCGGCGGTTATGCCCCGCTTCGTGCCTTCCGCTCTTGCGAAGCCGCCAACGGAAAGCAGGCAAAGAACGGGCCCAAGAATTTTGAAAACACAGCGCATTTCCGCACAGTGTAGCAGCAGGAGATTTACTGCTTCAGCTTTTTTTTCAGTTTGAGATCCAAAGTTACAATCTTGTGGCTATCAAAAACGCTGACCGTTTTAATAGGGCTGGTCAGGCCATTCGCCTGGGCGCGAAGCTCATAGTTGATATCCGAACTCAGGCCGTAAAAGTGGTACTTCCCATCGGCTTGGGCCAGGTAGGAACGCACCTGCAATGTTTTAGTGTCTTTCAGCAAAACAACCGCTTTCGGCACAGCCGAGCCGCGTGCGTCCACGACGGTTCCCACAATGGATCGAGTAATCGGAGTCCCAGCCGGGCCGGCCACGGAAGGTTGCGCAAGATTTTGGCCAAAACCCGCCACAGGAATAACACCGGCAAGCACAAAAACGAGGGAGGCTCTCACGAACGGCAGACCTTAACGGACAGATTGACGATTAATGCCAATCTTCATCTTCCTTTTCGTCCTCTTCCTCATCCTCTTCGTCGTCCTCATCGTAGTCGTAGTCATCGTCGTCTTTATCATCCTTATCCTCGGTTTCCAACTCAACCGGATTCAGACTGGCGACAGTCAACGAAGCTCCGCATTCATCGCAAGACAGGACATCACCTTCGTCCAAATCTTCCTCTTCCACATCAATCGAAGCGTCACACTTTGGGCAACTAACCATAACTTTCCTTTTCTGGTTTAACGGGGATAAAACGTTTACGCTCGAATGGATTACCTGTTTGCCGAAACGGTTACACCGTTCAATTTCTGATGGTAAGCGGCCATTTCCTCCCGCGATGCGGTAACCAGCGTTTTTTCCATATCTTCGGTGGTTTCGATCATGTGCTTCAAGTGTTCCGCTGCCAGACGCATGCAGTAGGCGTCCGTCAGCTTGCGGCCATTCTCGGTCATTTGCAGCAGGATAGGGTGCGGCAGCGCAATCACCTTTTCTTCGGTTTCGCCGCCGTCGGAAGTCACGAAAAACTTAACGTCCACCGTATCGGCATGGCGTATGGAAATGCCTGTTTGCAGCCAGCGAAACTGCACCTTCCACATGCGTCCAAACGGGTCTGGACCTGCCTCGAATAGACGGGCCTGCTCACTCATGACCCGATGCTAACATGCGCGTCTGCGCCGCTCCGTTAAATAACGGTAGAACGCCCGCCGACTAGGGAAAGAAGCTCGTGGCGAGTTTCCTGGCTGTCCCGGAAAGCGCCCAGCATCGCGCTGGTAATCGCACCGGAGTGTTGTTTCTCCACTCCGCGCATCATCATGCAGAAATGCCGCGCTTCGCAGATCACGCCCACTCCACGCGGCTGCAATAGCTCCTGGAGCGTTTCCGCCACTTGCTGCGTCAAGCGCTCTTGGATCTGAAAGCGGCGCGCAAACACATCCACAATACGCGGGATTTTACTGAGTCCGATGACCTTTGAATCCGGCAGATACGCTACATGCATCTTGCCGAAAAAGGGCAGAAGATGGTGTTCGCACATGCTGAAAAACTCAATATCGCGAACAATCACCATCTCGTCATACTTAACGTCAAAGAGCGCGTTATTGACGATTTGCCGGACATCGGCGGAATACCCGCTGGTGAGATAGCGCAACGCCTTTTCGGACCGCAGCGGCGTATTCAGCAGCCCGGACCGCTCCGGGTCCTCGCCCACCGCGCGGATCACCTCGCGCATATGGTCCGCAATCGATATCTTGGGGAGTTTCGATTGAAACTCAACTACCTTGCTTCGCTTTTTCAATGGATCGGTCTGTCTCGCAGCCGATGATTTTGATCTAGCCATGAACTCCTGCTGCCTCGGGTTCTCGGCTCAGAACTTCGAACCCGTTTCGATCTGTTTCCTGAATATAAATACGGCTCAAACGAGCTGGACTGGAGATATAAGCGTTCCAATGCTTCTGAAGCAGGTCCAGAATGACAATCGCGATGTTTTCGGTGGTCGGAACAATATCCGCAAACTGCTGTATATCGAGATTGATGTTCCGGTGTTCGAAAACATTCAGGACCTGCTCACGAACCAACCGATCCAGTTCATGCCGCGCCACAATTTGCCCTGTCGCCGAATCCGCCGCGCCCTGCGCCGTTACGTCCAGCACGTAGTTGTGCCCATGCCCGAAAGGGTTGTTGCACTTGCCGTAGAGTTGCTCATTTTCGGTTTCACTCAGATCACTTAAATGAAGCCGGTGGGAAGCTGAAAAATAATACCGCTGCGTGACGGCTGTCACAAACCGCTCCCGCGCGTCACATCGACATACAAATCCGCTGTCTCAAACAGCCTAACTTTCGCCAGCTTTGCGCCGGGCCGCTCGATACGCGGGTACAACCGCCGCCAGATCTCCGCCGCCACGTTCTCCGCCGTGGGAATGACCTGATCGAAAGGCGGAACTTCGTAGTTCAGAAAACGATGATCCATGGGCGTGACTACCTCTTCTTCCAGAATCTGCTTCAAATCCTTCAGATCCATGACCATTCCGGTACGTTGGTCAGGCTCGCCCTCAACCGTGACTTCTACAATATAGTTGTGGCCGTGCCCGTTCGGATTGGCTCCTGGTCCGAAGAGCTTCCGGTTTTCCGCGGCGCTCAGGGATGGTATCCGGCAAACGTGGGAAGCCGAGAACTCTGCCTTTCGGGTGATAAACATTGTCAGTAGTTGGATGTCGGAGGCCACCCATTGGATACTGTGAAATGTCAACAGCCGTAGCTCTTAAAACAACCGAGAATTCGGGAAAAGCAGTGAAAATTAACACCGTGCTCCGTGGGGCGCTCCTTCTCCTCACGTTTTCCTTTATCGGAGTGGTCGCGTATAGTTTGCGAGACACTTCCGCCAAAGAAGGCGGCCCCGCTCCAAAGTTCACCATTAAGGCCGATTCCGGCGCTCAGATCACCCCGGCCTCCTTCAACGGCAAGGTATTAGTGCTCAATTTCTGGGCTACCTGGTGCGCTCCCTGCATTCAGGAAATTCCTTCGCTGAATCAGTTTCAAAGGAGGTTTGCCGACTCCGGCGTCAAGGTCCTGGCGATCAGCATCGACAAGAATGAAGGAAAGTACAAGAACTTCCTGGATCATGTCCACGTTTCTTTCGACACGGCCCGCGATCCCAGCATGGATATCAGCACCAAATACGGTACCTTCCAATATCCGGAAACGTACATCATCAAAGACGGCCGGATCATGCGCAAGTTTCCGAATGCCGAAAACTGGCTCAGCGATGATATTACGCAGTATGTACAAAGCCTGCTGTAGAGAAAGGAGCATCAGGTGATAGCAACCAAAGTCAAAATACGACGAACGCCGCTCTTGTGGGATGGACCCGGAGTCCTGATGATTGAACCGGGAGAGGGCGAAAATCCGGAGTTGGTTTTTCGAAGAGCCTGCCGCGATTTTGAAAACAAGCAAATAGAGCAGGATGAGGAAGGAAGGGTTTATATCTTACCGCCGGCGGGAGGTGAAATATCAAGCAAAAACGGTGAACTCACTATGCAGCTTCAACTGTGGACGAAGCGGGACGGACGGGGCAGGGCGTTTGACTCCAGCGTCAATTTTGTTTTTCCGAACAGAGCAAAGTATGGACCGGATGGATCATGGGTGAGCAACGAAAGATGGCGGGCTTTGACCTCCCAAGAGCGCCGGAAGTTTCCGCCGGTCATTCCCGAGTTTGTCATTGAGCTGAAATCACCTTCGGACCGCCCCAAGAAACTTCAAGAGAAGATGCAGAAGTACATGGCCAATGGAGTGGAATTGGGATGGCTGATTGACCCCGATAAACGCGAAGTCATGATTTATACACAGACTGGCGTGCGGGTTTTGAATAATCCTGACGTGCTGCGCGGCGAAGGTCCGGTCGAAGGCTTTGAATTCGACCTTCAGCCTATTTGGGAAGACGAAGACTCTGAGTAGAAAGCATATGGCGGTAAATGATGAAGTCCTGACAGACGTAAAGGCGCTGCTTGGCGAGAATGCTGTTTTCTCACAGCCTTTTGAACTGAAGCTGTATGAATATGACGGCGGCGTGGATAAGGCTCTGCCGGATTTTGTGGTCTTCCCGCGCTCTACGGAAGACGTAGTGGCGCTGGTCAAGATCGCCGGGCAATACGGGCTGCCGATTGTAGGCAGAGGAGCCGGTACGGGTCTTAGCGGCGGCTCCATTCCACGCGCGGGCGGCATGGTAATTGCTTTCACGCGCATGAATCGCATCCTCGAAATTGATCTGGAGAATGAGCGTGCGGTGGTGCAGCCTGGCGTGGTCAACTTGGATGTCACATTGGCGGTCGCGCCTTTCGGTTATTTCTTTGCTCCCGACCCGTCCAGCCAACGCGCTTGCACCATTGGCGGAAACGTAGCGGAAAATGCCGGTGGTCCGCATACTCTGGCCTACGGAGT
>CAXUBB010000027.1:5812-11594 GCA_964249105.1 uncultured Bryobacteraceae bacterium
ACAGCACGCGGCATCACGCCGGTGGCAATCGAGATGCTGGACGGCCCCATGCTGCGCATGGTGGAAGCGGCCACGCACGCGGGCTATCCGCTCGACGCGGCGGCAGTGCTTCTTATCGAAGCGGAAGGATTAATGGAAGCGGTCGAGGAAGATGCGGAGGTCATCGCGCAAGTGTGCAAGGAATCCGGCGCTCGGGAAGTGCGGGTGGCGCAATCAGCCGAAGAGCGCGACCTGCTTTGGAAGGGCCGAAAGAACGCCTTCGGCGCGATTGGCCGTGTCAGCCCGACTTACTACGTGCAGGACGGCGTGGTGCCGCGCACGAAGATCGCCGAAACTCTGTGCGCCATCGGAGAGATCGGAGAAAAATACGGTATTTCCATCAGCAACGTTTTTCACGCGGGGGATGGCAACATGCACCCGATTCTCCCGTTTAATCCGCGAGTCCCCGGAGAACTGGAGCGCGCCCAAATCGCAGGAGAAGAAATCCTGAAGTTCTGTATTTCCGTGGGCGGCTCCATTACCGGCGAGCACGGAGTGGGGATGGAAAAGGCGGAGCTGATGAGCCATCAATTTTCAGAAGACACTTTGAATCTAATTAAGAAATTCAAGAACTTATTTGACAGCGCTTGCCGCCTGAATCCCGGCAAGGTTCTTCCCACCGGCAAGGGATGTCTTGAGATTCGCCAGCCGCCTTCCATGGTGCTCTGATATGGTCTGGCTATCAGGTAAACCTATCGACATGGTTTACAGCAACCCTAAGCGGACCACCCGTTTGCCGCTGGCGGCATAAATAGAAATACCTTCCTTTCCGAAACACTTCCGCATTTCAGCGGGTAAGCCGCAGGCCACATCATAGCCACGCGCAAAGGGCGAAAAAGCGGGCAGCAGAACGCACCGCGAGTTCGCCAGAAAAACAGGCACTTTCTGTCCGGCTCCGGAAGCGTCCCGGATTGTTAACGCGGGGTGCAGATGCCCAAGCAACAGCGTATGTTCTTCCGGCCACGCAAGGTCGAAGCGGTCGCCGTGAATGGCGGTCAGTGCGTGATGCGACCATGTTTCGACATGGAAAAGTTTAAGATCGGCGAACTCGGCGGCAAACTGCCGGTCGTGGTTACCGCGCACCGCGATCAGTTCCGCATCCTGGCTGAGTTGCCGTAGAGTATCTGTAATCCAATCGCGTTCCGGTTCGCAAGAACGCGGCGCATGAACGATATCGCCGAGGAATACGAATCGCTCGGGCTGCAGCTCATCCCGGCATCCCAACAGTTTCTCGCGTGTTCGCGTATCCGCCAGCGGCCCCAGCTCCCCGCGCCGGCGCTGCGCCCAGCTATAGCCGAGATGCAGATCGGCAATAATGGCCGTCCGCGAATCAGGCAGCCACATGGCTCCCGATGCGTGCGCCTGAAGGCCGGGCAGAACCGGAAGAAGTTTGCCGGAAAACATCAGGCTCGAAAATCATAGCCTTGTTGGCGCATGCCGTCCATGATGCGGTTCCGAATCTCGGTAACTTCCTCGGCTGTCACGGTATGATCGGCTGCTCCGATTTCCAAGTGATAGGTCACGCTTTTCTGGCCTTGCGGCAGCGGAGGGCCATCGTACTGCCGGACGAATTCAAGCAGAGCGAGATCGCTTCCCGCCCATGATCGAAGCCCGCTCTGAATATCGGCAACCGGCGTTCTGGAGGTTGTGATCACGGACAGATCAAATCCGCTGGTAGGATACTTTCGCGGCGGCGTGTACCGTACAGTATGAGCGGCATGAATTTCTTGCGCCGCCTTCAAATTGAAATCGAAGAACACAGCCCGGCCTTCAATGCCCTCCTCTTCCAGCAGCAAAGGATGAAGCTCAAATAAACGGCCAACCGCCGCGTCATGCCAAAGAATTTCCCCTGTCCTGGCGGGATGCTCGTAGGACCGCGCTTCGGCGGCGCGCAAACAAGCGGAAGGAAGCACACACTCCAACACTCGCTTCAATTCAAAAAAATCCTGCTCGTCCCCTAGCGCGTTGTAGATCACGGCCACGGCATGAGGAACTTCATCCGGCAACGGCTTTCCGGCGCTCAGGTGAAGTTCAATGCCGATCTCAAAGATCCGAAACTCGCGATAATGCCGGACATTGTTGACAATACTTTTGAACACTCCCGGCAGAAGACTCGGCCGGAGATGCGTCATTTCCGCGGCAATGGGATTGGAAACAGCCAGCAAATCGCGCACGGCAAAGCCAAACCGCGACGCGTCCGCCTCGCTGATGAACGAGTAGCTGTAGATCTCTGTGAAACCCTGCGCCGTCAACTGGCTCCGAACCTGCCGCAGGTAGGCGCGCATGGGATTCGCGGGCGGAACAACGGAGGCGACGGAGGGCGCTTGCGGCGTAATCCGGTCATAGCCGATCATGCGCCCGATCTCTTCCACTAGATCATCTTTCAGCGAAATGTCTTTCGTGGCCCGCCAGGAAGGAACCGTAACGGTCAGGATGCCGGGTGTTGTTTCGGCAGCGGCAAACCCAAGCGCGTACAAGATCCGGTCAATCGTTTCACGGCTGACTTCGGCACCTAGCTTGCGCGAAACAAACCCGAGCGGAAGAACTATTGGTTTGGTGCCAGGAAGCGGCGCGCGATTATCAACCACGCCGCCCAGCGCACGAACCCCCGGCGAAACCTGACGAATCAACTCCAGGGCGCGAGCCAGGCCGCGCAGCGTATTTTCCGGATCAAGCGATTTTTCAAACCGCATCGAGGCATCCGTGCGAAGCTTGTGCCGGGCCGAAGTAAGACGCACACTCGACGCCTGAAAATTCGCGCTCTCCAGAACAATGCGCGTCGTATTCTCCGAAATCGCGCTATCAGCCCCGCCGATGACTCCAGCCAGCGCCACCGGACCAGCTTCGTCCGCAATTACCAGATCATCGGGACCCAAGTCATAGGTTTCACCGTTCAAAGCCTTCAAGCGCTCGCCCACGCGCGCCCGGCGAACATAAATCGTATTGCCTCTCAGCTTATCCGCGTCGAAAGCATGCATCGGCTGCGGCAGTTCAGCCAGCACATAATTTGTGATGTCAACGATGTTGCTGATTGGATTCAGGCCAATGCTTTGCAAACGCGCTTGGATCGTTAGCGGCGAGGGAGCAACGTGTACATTCTCTAAAACCAGCGCGCTGTAACGGGGACAAAGCGTCTTATCAGCAATCTCAACGGTCCAGGGCGCACCACCTCCAGGCAGGATATCGAGCCGCACCGGATCGAGCAGCGAACGATTCGCAATCGCCGCCACTTCGCGAGCCATGCCGATATGCCCCCATAAATCGGGCCGGTGCGTCAGACTCTTGTTATCAATTTCAAGAATCCAATCCGGCTTCAACGCAAGAGGCAAACCGGGGCTGATGTTCTCCATTTCCAACAGACCCGCGCCGTCGCGGCTGATATCCAGTTCGGCGGCGCTCGCCAGCATGCCCTCGCTTTCGACGCCATCAATCACGGCGGTACCGATGGCCTTATCACCCAAGCTGGTGCCCGGCGGAACCCAGGCGGCGATCATGCCGGCGCGCACATTGCCCGCGCCGCAAATCATCGTCGCTGTCCTCCCGTCGCCCGCGTCAATCTTCACCAGCTTGTTTTTGCCTTTGCCAATCGGCTGAACGTCAAGCACGCGAACAACCGTGACGCGGCTGAAATGCGCGCCGAAGGGTTCGATGCCCTCGCATTCAGCGGTCTTAACGGTAATAAGATTTTCCAGCGCGGAAGGCTCCAGGTCCAGGCCGCCCACAAGCTCACTGATCCACTGATAAGAAAACTTCAACTTCTTTCCCTTTAGAACTGCGTTAGGAAACGCAGGTCTCCGCCCTGCAATTGGCGGATATCATCAATGCCGTATCTCATCATGGCAAGCCGCGTCAGCCCTAAACCAAAAGCGAAACCGCCCCACTCTTCGGGATCGATATGGCTCATCCGCAGCACATGGGGATGAATCAGCCCACAGGGCAGCAGTTCCACCCAACCGCTGTATTTACACACCGCGCATCCCTCGCCGTTGCAGATCAGGCAGCGTATGTCCAACTCGAAGCCAGGCTCGACAAACGGAAAATAGCCGGGACGCAGCCGCACTATCACGTCACGCTTAAAGATCGCGCTCAGCAAAGTTTTCATGAAGTACGTCAGATTGGCGACCGAAACGTCCCGGTCCACCATCATGCCTTCCAACTGATAAAAGGTGTGCTCATGGGAGGCATCCACTTCTTCATTCCGGAACACTCGGCCTGGAGCAATCATCCGCAACGGAGGACCGAGCGTTCGCATACCGCGCACCTGCACCGGCGAGGTGTGCGTGCGTAAAAGCTGCCCGCCGGAAAGCCAGAACGTGTCCTGCATGTCACGCGCCGGATGCGTCGCCGGAATGTTCAGGGCATCGAAGTTATGTTCTTCGGTTTCCACCTCCGGGCCATACAAGACCGCAAAACCGAGCGAAGTGAAAAGATCCTCAATCTCCTGTTGAAGCTGCGTAATCGGATGCAGGCTGCCGGGGCGTATTCCCGGCGCGGGCAGAGTCACATCAATCCACTCTTTCCCGAGCCGTTCCACTAAATCCGCCTGTTCAAAACGCCGTTTTTTGCTTTCGTACTCGCTTTCAAGATCCTGCTTGACGGAGTTGAGCAACTTCCCGATACGCGCGCGCTCCTCGGGGGAAAGCTTTCCAAATTCCTTGCTGATGGAAGCAAGAGTTCCCTTGCGGCCTAGCGCTTCCACCCGCGCTTCTTCCAGTTCTTCCGCCGAGGTCGCGGCGGCAAACGCCGCCAGGGTTCCGCGCCGGAGTTCTTCCAGCTTGCCGTCCAACATGGTTTCTCCCGGCATCTACTTACCCGAGTTTCTCCCCGCCCAGTTCTTCGAGCAGCGCCACGATTTCCCCACGGCCTTTCAGCAAAGCCAGATCAAGCGGGGACTGGTTATTTGCCGCACGCCCGTGAAGATCAGCGCCACCCGCAATCAACGCTTCCACCAGGGGGCGATTGCCAGCCTGTGCCGCCGCATGAAGAGCCGTCCAGCCGCCTTCCTGCCGCGCATTCACATCCGCGCCGCCCTGCAAAAGCGCTTGCACCAGATCCGTTTTTCCTCCTGCCGCCGCAGCGTGCAAAGGAGTATTCTTCATTGCATTTGCCGAACGCGCATCAACTAACGCGCCTCGGTCGAGCAGAGTCTGCGCCAATCCCCGATGCCCGAAGAAAGCGGCAAGATGAAGCGGTGTCCACCCATCCGTATTGTGAGCCTGAAGCAGCCCGTCATTCTCCCGGATTTTGCTCATCACTTTCTCCGTCTGCCCGGCCACGCAAGCCTCGAAAAAATCCAAATCCGGTCGGAATTCCAGCAGAAAAGCGGCCATCTCCTCTTGGCGATAGTACTTCGCCAGAAGATAAGCGGTCTGCCCTGACTCATTCGCGGTGTCGGCCAGCAATGGGTCTTCCGCAACTGCTGCCTTAACAGCCGCAAGATCGCCCTTCTTTACAGACTCTTGAAACGATTTTAGATCATTCATGCCGATGCCGCGGGCAGGAACACCTGCTCCGTTTTATTCAATTCCCAGTCCAGATGATTGATATAGAACAACAGGATTTCGCGTTTATATTTGGGACTGAACTCGTTGTAAACGCGATCCTGCCAGCCTTCTGTCAGATACTGCTCCGGTTTCAGGTCCTTATCAAAGAATCCCTGGTCATTGGGGATTCCCAAAGAGTTGAGAACATCAACAATCATGTCAAGGTGCGACAGAAGAAACACCTGCGATAGGTCGATCGC
>CAXUBB010000027.1:11604-14187 GCA_964249105.1 uncultured Bryobacteraceae bacterium
AATTTCGGCGCGGCCTTGCGCAGCGATTCCGAATTCAGTTTGCTCAGATGCGCTCTTAACTTAAACCGTTCATAAACCTGATAAGTTTTGAGTTTGCCAATCGAAATTCCGCGAATCAACTGGTCGAAAACGTCCTGGCCCAGCGCCAAGAAGACCCCACACATCTGCATTGTGCCAAGCGTAGCATAGGACAGCGGGTCTCCCGACCGTCAGCAGCGCCTTCAAATCGATGATTTTCTTGAGTTTTGCGCTACAATCGGAAGTTTTGGGCATATCCGACCAGCATCATGAGTAATTTGATTGTTTTGGGGGCGCAATGGGGCGACGAAGGCAAAGGAAAAATCGTTGACCTGCTCTCCGAGAAGTTTGACGCCGTAGCGCGTTACCAGGGCGGCCATAACGCCGGGCATACCGTATTCATTGGCGAAAAGAAATTTGTATTGAAGCTGATTCCCAGCGGCATTTTACGGCCCGGCGTGCTGGCCGTCATCGGCAATGGCGTCGTGATTGATCCGGCGGCCCTGCTCCAGGAAATTTCAGGATTGGAGAGCGCGGGTATTGACGTCAAATCGCAGCTCCGAATCAGCAATCGCGCCCACGTCATCTTTCCCTTTCACCGGACCATTGAAAAGATCTCCGAAGGACGCGCTAATCGAATCGCCATCGGCACCACCTCACGCGGCATCGGCCCCTGCTACGAAGACAAAATCGCCCGCCGGGGCATTCGCATTGCCGACCTTGTCGACATTGATTTCAAGTCTCTGTACTGCGCCCTCGCCGAGGATAAACAATTAATCGCGGACGCTTTCCACCTTGCGGATCATGTCGATTTTGAAGAAATTCTCGAAACCTACAAGCAATTCGCCGAGCAGCTTCGGCCCATGACTTGCGACACGGCACACCTGTTAAACACGATTATCCGCGAGGGCAAGAGCGTGTTATTCGAAGGCGCGCAAGGCACCATGCTCGATATCGACTTTGGAACTTATCCTTTTGTCACCAGTTCAAGCGCCGCCGCTGGGGGAGCCTGCACCGGAACCGGCGTAGCGCCGACTAAGATCGACGGCATCATCGGCGTTTCGAAGGCGTACATCACGCGGGTGGGAGCCGGGCCATTCCCTTCCGAAGATCTGACCGAACTGGGCGAGAAGATTCGCAAGGCCGGCAATGAATTCGGTTCGGTTACCGGGCGGCCCCGCCGTTGCGGTTGGTTTGACGTTCCGCTGCTCCGCTATACGGGAGAGGTCAACGGCTTCGATAGTCTTGTGATTACCAAGCTCGATGTTCTGGATGATCTGGAGACGATCCCGGTCTGTGTCGCTTACGAAGTGGACGACAAAATAATGACGCAGATGCCGGCCAGCACCCGCCGGATGGAAGCTATCAAACCAATCTTCGAGCACTTACCCGGATGGAATCGCAGCACCCGGGGGATTACTCAAGTTGAAGATTTGCCCACCGAAGCCCGCCGGTATCTGGAGTTCCTGGAGAAGAAAACCGGCATCGAAGTGGGTTCGGTTTCAAACGGCCCCGAGCGCAACGAGACCATGTTCGTGCCGAGATCGAAAATGGAGCGGCTGCTGGGTTGATTGGTTTGAGATTGCGTTTCACCTGACAAATGTAACTTTCAGTAGGTCGGAGTCGCCGACAAATCCAAATTTCCGGAATGGACATGATACGGCTAAAATAATGCTGGATGCGAGACACACCAGTGTCCCTGAAGCGGATGATAGCCAACCTAGAATTGGCTGCCGAATCGAAGGAGAAAGGCTGCCAGGTCAGCGCCGATCAGGAGGAATATTGGTTTCTTGGTTGCGTCCCGTAAACGCTCGATTGCATTATCTAACGCTTCAGTGCTTGCGCTGGCCGTCGATACAATTAGACCCATTTCTGCTTGGGGGTAGTAATCGAACGCTCTGCGAATGTCATCGACGGCCTTGGTATCCCAGTGCTCGCCTTCAAACGACTTCACTTGAACAACACATGTTTTTTGTTGTCGTAAACCTGGAACCGGAAGACCAAATTCGAGAATCGCAAGCACATCAGCTCCATGATCACCCGCGCCGCCTTGTAATCTGACCTCCTTTACACCAGGCACGTTCTCCAGCGCGCTTGCGACAAACTTCTCAAGGTCATAATTTGGATGCGTGTGGTGAATTTGCTTGGCAATGGAAACAAGGTAAGGGCGGATCTCGTTGGAAAGAAATTTTAGGTTTGCGCTGGGCGTGCGTACCGTGCCAAGAGAGCCACTATTCAACGCATCCACCAGACCTTCGAACTCGGTTTTTGCATAAATACGCCAGTAGCGCCCTTGCAGCTTTAGGCGTGCTGAAAGAGCAGGATGAACCAGAGCATCGTTTCGGTCAAAGTCGCGGACTGACTGCCTATCCACGGGGAAACGGTGGTTGAAATCGTCGTCTTCAAATCGCCATGAGTAAGGCCCTGTTACACGCGCCAGCGTGCACTTACCCCATTCCAGAATGTTGATATAAACGATATAGTCGTTCTCTTTAATTTCAAGCAAGAAGCTGTGATAGCAATTCTTCTCATCATCCGAGAGGCCATCGAATCCGCTGCGTTCGA
>CAXUBB010000027.1:14197-21876 GCA_964249105.1 uncultured Bryobacteraceae bacterium
AACTGCGTAAGTCCGCAGTTGGGATATAACTCCAACCGAATCGTGCCTCGCCTTGAGCTAGAGACGAATGAACCTTCGTGCGCCAGGCTGGATCACCCTTTAAGGCGTAAATCGTATAATCATTCATGATGCTGTTGTATTGCTTTAATACTGAGCAATAAATGCGGTATGAGGGTTGTTAACATAGTTTTCCACCAAAGCACCTTGTTGTCCAGTTAAAAACGAGAAAGAACTGGCATCACGCACCTAACCCGCCGCACGCCCCGCTTTCTGCTTGCGTTTTCCCGGTTTTATCGCTGCTTCGCGCCCGGACCAGTGGCCCAGTTGAAACTTCCGCGAGTAATTCGCGGATAGATTTGCAATCGTCACGGAGATCGAACCGCCCGAGTCGCATTCGTACAACTCTTCGATTTGCTCTCCGCTGCCCTCCCAATTGGTCACTGTCACCCCGCTCAGGTCCACGGCATCCCGCAGCGCCGGATCAAACGGAAACCGGATCTCATCCCAAAACGTGACATCTCCGCTGGGAGTTCCATCCGGCGAGCGATGACTGCACTCTAGATATCGAAAGTGGCCAAGATTGTGGACCGGCGAATAAACCCGCTGTCTGGTCAACGGAGGTTCACCCTGCGCGGGCAGATTCAAGCCTTTCTCGAACAACGGATCAAACACAATGCGGGAGCCAAAATCGGCTTCGCGCCAAACGCCGAAGTATCGCGCCAGGCGCTCGGACAAACGGTAAGCTCCGGGCTGATCCGCCTGGATCGCAAGCCCAATGGCCGTGGCCGACCGGGTATAAGCGGACCGGCGCACCCGTCTTCCAAAACGCTCGCGCAATACTCTTGCCACCAGTGGAAGCTCGCTGCCGCCTCCGGTGATGTAAAGCGCTTCCAACTGCGAATCTCCGATTTTCGTCAATAGGTCTTCGACGGCGCTCAGAGTTTCTTCCACCAGCGGCTTGGCCTTCTCATAGAAAGTAGAAATCGGCACAGTCACTGGCGTCCACTCGGGGTTCGCCACTTCCAGATCAATCGAAAGCCGCCGTGTATTCGGGTGAATCGTTTCTTTCTTCGCGCGGAATTCGTCCAGCAAGCGGAACCACGCTCCCGCCGTCAGCGCGTCCCGTTGCCATGTGTCAATGCCTGCCGCTTCCAGCGCAAGGTCGGCCAGAATCTGATCGAAATCATCGCCGCCAATCGTCGAAATCCCCTCCGACGCAATGACATGATGAACCTTTTCATCGAGAGTCACCAGCGAGGCATCAAAGGTTCCGCCGCCCAGGTCATACACCAGAATGGTTTCACCCCGCGCCTTTGTCTGCCGCTGCCGATGTCCAAACTCAATGCTGGCCGCGCTCGGCTCATTCAATACACCCAGGACATGAAAACCCGCCGCGCGAAATGCCTCAACAGTGAGAAAGCGCTGATTCGTGTTGGCGTTCGCCGGAACGCCTAATACGATTTCAAACCTCTCTCCAGGTGAAAGCGGCAATGTCGATTTCTCGCGCAAGCTGACCGCTAAAGCCTTTGTCAATCCCGTCAACAACTCTGTCAAAGGCGCTTTCCGCGCGCCCAGATCCAGGATCGTGCGCGGCCCGGCCTCTTCGAGCAGCCGCTTGATTGAACGAACCACGGTCCAGGACGGGTCCGCCTGCATATCCCAGGCTTCCCACCCATAACGCCGCTCGTCGCCGCAAAGAGCAACTAAGGACGGATACCAATCAGCGGAGGAGCCGTCCGGAAGCTCAAAAGAAAGGAGCGGATAATTGCCGCGATCCGCCGCCGCCACGACAATTCGATTCGTTCCGAAATCAATCCCCAGCCTCATGTTGTTAGAATAAAACCCTTATAGAAAAAGCCTATTTAAGGCACAGGAGCTACCATGGCACTCACGGCAAAGACACGAAATATCGGCAATGTGGCAATCTTAGATTTACATGGAAAGATCACTCTGGGTGAAAACACCGGAATCTTAAGGGACGAGTTGAGTTCCCTGCTTGCCCAGGGACACAAAAATATTCTTCTGAACATGGGCGGTGTCAGCTATGTGGACAGCGCCGGTTTGGGCGAACTGGTAGGCGCTTACACAACGGCCACCAACCAGGGCGGTTCGGTAAAGCTGTTGAACTTGCAAGGCAAGATGAAAGACCTGATGCAAATCACGAAGCTGCACACTATCTTTGCAATTTTCGAGGATGAGCAAGCCGCCGTGTCCAGTTTCAGCGCCGCCGCGAAAGCGTAAAATTGCTTTCCAGCGTCTCCTTGCCGCCGGAGTATTGACAAGGTTTCAACCGGGTCATGCTCTGGCGTTTTTCTCTACGTCACAGGACCAGTTCATTGCAGGAGTGGCCTGGGGTTCTGGCCTGATGCGACCCAGGCAGGCGCCAATGCAGCGGCAGCGGAGATAGTCAATACAAACAACAACACAAATCCTAGAACCGCTGGATTGTCCGGCTTAACGGCATAGAGCAGACCGGATACGAATCGCCCTGCAATCAGCGACGCGTACAATCCCACGATTTCCCCCGCCACCACAAACTGAAGCGTACCGCCGGTAAACCGGCGAATGAGCGCCAGCCGACTGGACCCGAGCGCGAGCCGAATGGCGATTTCACTGGTTCGGAGCGAAATCATTTCCGTAATGACGCTGTAGACGCCAGCCGCCGCGAGCAGCAATGCCGTTCCTCCGAAGCTTAATAAAAGAATCATGTTGAAGCGTTGCCGGGCCGTGTCCCTATCGGCAAGCTGCCCAATCGTTGCGACGCTTGCAACGGCCTGTGTCCGATCTAAAGCGGCGACCTGACGTCGTACGAGCATCGTCAGATAATTCGGCGTTCCTCGCCCCCGGATTACCAGGTAGTTAACAGGAATTCCACTTTGCAAATAACAGACGTAAATATCTTCATCGCGCGTGACTACTCCACGGTAACGAGTGTTTCCCATAATTCCAACAACTTTCCACCACTCGCCTTCCTGATGCCTTCCGAAGCGAATGCGCGTGCCGATAGGCTCATGCCCCACGCGGCGCATACGCTCCGCAAGGCCATTGCTGATAATCACGACCTTTTCGGTGTTTTCTTTGTCCCGGTCGTTAAAATCCCTTCCCGCCAGCAGCGCGGTTCCTACCGTTTGGAAGTACCCAGGCGTAATCACCTCGAAATTTGAAACCGGAAATTTGTCAGGAGAAAGGAATCCGTCAAATTCGGACTCGTAGCTCATATCCCAGCCGATGGTTCCTTCCAAAGGACGCACAAGCACCGCCCCCACACCCGTAACCGCCGGAGACTCCCGCAGTTGATGGAGAAGCTGCGTGTAGAACAGATGTCTTCCTTGCGAGTCGGCTTGCGGTCCTCGAAGCGCCAGGTTCATTGTGACTGTATCCTTATTGGCAAAACCGATATCAGTTCTCAGCATGGAACGAACGCTGAGCACAATCAGAAGATCCGCCGCGAGCAGGACCACAGTGATGGCGGTTTGAGCAACGATGAATGCGCTTTGCATTTGCTGACCACGGCGAGTGTCGGTCGTTCGAGCGCCGCCTTCCCGAAGAACGGTTTCCAGATTCATGCGGGCGGCAATGGATATGGGCGCGGCGGAACAGGCGATGGCTGCCAAGAATGCCAACCCTGCGTCAAAACAGAGCACTTCCCAATTCACGCCGGCGTCCGCCAGCCGTGGAATATCGGGAGGAGCCAATGCGCTCAGAGATTTAATCACTGCCCAGGCAATCGCGACACCTGCTACACCGGCAAAGAAAGCTGCCGTAAGCCCTTCGACGAAGAATTGCATGAAGATCTGAGACGTTCTTGCGCCCAGTGAGAAGCGGGTGGCGATCTCCTGGCGGCGCGCCAGCGTTCGGGACAGAAATAAATTGACGGCCGTAACGCAGGCGGTTATCAACAGAAGAAAAGACGCTCCCAGGGAAATAAGCAGTTGGAGCCGTGCGGAGCCAATCCAGTACTGAGGAAAGGACGTGATGACAGCCTGCTGTGTCGGCGAATAGTACTGACGATAATTCTGCGCCAGCCTCCGAAACAAACCATTCACTTGCGCATGGACCTGCTCATCTGAATATCCCGGCTTTACGCGGGCAATTGCTTGCAGGTAATAAGCGTTCCGGTCGTCAAGGTCTCGCCTCACGCCTAGCGGTATCCATAATCCCGCGCCTTTTGGAAAGTCGATGACAGGCGCCATCACACCGATCACGGTGTAGCCTTGGCTGTTCAAAGTGATTTGACGGCCAACGATTTTCGCGTCTCCGCCAAATTGCGTCCGCCAAACCTGATGGCTGAGAATGACAACCGGTTCGGCCCCTGGATGTTCATCCGAACTTTTGAAGTCACGGCCCAGGGCAGGAGCAACGCCCAAGGTTCTGAAAAAGCCGTGGGAAACGGGGGCGCTTTCGATCTGCACAGGCTCCCGATTTCCCGTTTGCAGCACTTTGCCGTAGCCGTAGAGGGTGGTCGGCATCACAGCCACGGAATCAAATGCCGGAACGCCTTTTTGCAAATCGCGCAACTCGGGATAAGCCAGTTCCAGAAAGGGAACACCCGACTTCGCATCGGTCTTCCAGATCACGCGAAGCGAGTCCTGTTTGGGGAAGGGAAGAGGGTGGAAAATCACCGCCTGCGCCAGCGAGAAGACCGCCGTGCACATTCCCGTCCCAGCCGCTAAAATGCAGATGGCAAACAGGTATGCTCTTCCCTTGAGGAGGTTTCGGAAGGCTATACGAAAATTCCGCGCAAAACCTTCTAGAAAGACGTAAAGCTGCGACATTCGCCTTCTTTTCAAATCACCAGTTATGCGGCTTGATCCGATAGTCATTCACATTCGGCCCAATCCGCCTCGTCCTCTGTATCTCTATGACGTAGAACTCGTAATTTGGGGAAAGTCACGCAGCAATTCGTTTGGCTGAACATGAAATTCGTTTTATCGGCACAATCTCCGTTACAAGCGCTCCACCGGGTTTGAGCGCCGCATCTGACAAATCCAGTTCACCTGTTATCTTAACCGTCAAGCTCTATTTCCTGGTGTTGCATGCCGGCGTAGGGGTACACGGCCACCTTGTTCGAATCGCCGGGATGCAGTTCCCTCAGTTTTGTGATCACGTCTTCCCACTTATCGCAGAAAAACGTTCCCGTCTTGTAATTGTTCATCATGTTTCGCGTTAAATATTGCGAATAGATGATCATATTCGTCTTTTTCTGGTTCGCGTCCGCGCGCTTGATTCCCGCCAGACGCCGATCCGTCAATTCGAACTGGCTTGCTCCGTGAATGCCTGACAAGCGGTTGTTTAGATAATGGACTGGATCGATCCCTAGCGGATTTTGCACAATGACCACTCCCGTGCCGCCGTCCCGCACGGAGTAATTGACCCACGATGCGCCATGATACGCTTGCGAGTTTTGCGGGTACGCGTTTGCCACCACGATATCAGCGTCCTTGAGCGTGGGCGTGCAATACGTCTTGGCTGCTACTCGGACGCCGGCGTGATGGGCGTCAACGATGTCGCCCGCCCATATGTGCGTGGGCCGCAAACGATCGTTATACATGATCTGCAGCGTGTAATCGACATTGGCCATTCTGGCCGCCTCGATCATGTCCAGCCGCATGTCATTCTTGAAGATCTTGACCGGACCTGTCGTGCGAACTTTCGTTAGAATCTGCGTGTGATTGTACTGCACCGTGGATAGGTGCGCCACCCCCGGCAGAACGGCTTTAGCGCCTCCGCCATATCCGGCATCGTAGTGTACTTTGATCCCGCTGATGCAAATCTTCAGATCGGCTGCCAGGAACGTCTGATTGATAAGGACTCTATTGTCCCGGGTAGTGGTCCCGATTTCCTTGACGTTGTCCATGACGTCATGATTCAGCCAGGCATAATTCTTAGCGATCTGCACGCCAAGCTTACGCGCCACTTCGGCCTGGGTCATTGGGCGGTGTGTTCCGAACGAACCGATGAAGAGAATGTTCTCGTCCTTGATTCCGGCTTTGGCCAGTTCCGCTACCAACCACGGGGTAACGGTAAAGGTCGGCGTCGTTCTTGTCAGATCGTCAAATGTGATCGCGACGGTCTTTTTGCCTTCAGCCAACTCACGCAGGGACTTCGCGCCAATGGGCGTGCTGCATTGCGCCGCAATCTGATCAGGAGTCAACACAGGAAGGTTGTGGCCCGCCATGTCCTGCACATGCACGTCCCAGGCTTCCGGAAAGTCGATGCGTTCCTCAATAAAGGGCGCGCCGTTGGGACCTGCGAACTCGTGCGTTGGAATGACAACGGATTTCGCTGAACCTTTCAGTTTCGGCAAAATGCTCGACTGAAACGCTGAAGAAGCCATGACGGTGCCGACTAAGGGCGTCGCAGCCAGGTATTGCGCACGCTTCAAAATATCTCTGCGGCTGGGGGTTGCCATAGATAGGCTCCTTACATTTAGAGATTTGTCCTCTTGAAATATATCAAAACATGTGCTTGGGTCCTGCTGCGGTCCTGACTCGCCTTCAAATACAGCGTTTGCACGGCAGTAAGTTCGTATGGGAACTCGCAGTTTAAGGCGCCTCCCCATCAAACTGCCAGAACGATGCTTCCTCTTGTGGCGGGATCTTGTAGGTGATATGATCTCCACACGATATTGACAAGGATTAAAGCTACTATGCCATGGAACTTTGCGCGCCATGAGATGGCGATTGCAGCGTCAGCGCTGAGTCACAAAATTGTTCGTAGCCGTGTTCAAAAGGCTGCTCTCCTCACAGCCGCCATAATGTGTTCTGCTTTTCACTTAGGCGCCCAGACGTTTGGAACCATTGAGGGCCAAGTGAAGGACAGTACAGGTGCTGTTGTCGCAAACGCGACCGTTACCGTGACCAACACAGCGACTGACGCAGCGAGAACTTCGCAAACGAATAACGATGGCGCCTTCTCATTTCCTGCCCTGATTCCCGGAAGCTACAATGTACAGGCTTCCTTGCAGGGTTTCAAGACTGAAAGGCAGCAGAATCTTGTGCTCCAGGTGACGCAAACGCTGCGCGCTGACTTCACCCTTCAGCCTGGTCAGATTAGCGAACAGATCGAGGTGAGCGACTCGGCGCAGCAATTGGATGCCGATAATGCCACGGTAGGCACCACCATCGAGCAACAGCGCATCGTCGACATGCCGCTGAATGGCCGCGATTACCTCCAACTAGTCACGCTGAGCAACAACGTCACGACCGGCTTTTCTTCCGCCCAGCAGGCAGCCGGCCGGCAAGGTGGAACGCGCGCTAACGATAACGACATTGCTGTGGGGGGCCAGCGCGCTTCATTTAACCACTACACGCTCGATGGAATCGAGAATACAGACGTTAATTTCAATCTCTACATTTTTCAGCCTTCCATAGACGCCATCCAGGAGTTTCGAGTGCAGACCGGCGTTTATCCGGCGGAGTTCGGACGAGAGGCGTCGCAAGTGAACGTGAACACCAGGCCGGGCACGAACCAGTACCACGGGTCACTCTACGAGTTTTTTCGTAACTACAAGATGGACGCTCTTCCGTATGCCTTTACAGCGAAGCCGACAACCGTTTCCCCATTCAAATGGAATCAATACGGCTTCGAATTAGGCGGGCCGCTCTCTGTTCCGAAGGTTTTCAACGCCAAAGACAAGCTCTTCTTCATGGTGAACTATGAAGGATACAACGTACGGC
>CAXUBB010000028.1:0-21552 GCA_964249105.1 uncultured Bryobacteraceae bacterium
ATGTGCTGACAGGTTTGCTGCGCGACGAACTGCGCTTTTCCGGGCTGGTTGTGACGGACGCTTTGGAGATGCAGGGCATTACTTCCTTGTATTCACAAGGAGAAGCCGCGGTGCGGGCGGTTGCAGCCGGAGCCGATGTTCTGTTGATGCCGACTGATCCGGGAGCTTGCATTCGCGCGGTGATGAATGCAGTCAGCAGCGGTCGGGTCTCATCGAAAAGAATTGACGCCAGCGTTATCAAAATTCTGACGGCAAAGAATCGGGTGGGCTTATTCCGGTCTCGAACCGTGGAGTTGAACAGCCTGCCTGACGAAATCCAAAGCGCAAGAGCGGACCAGTTGGCGCAGCGAGTGGCGGATCAAGCGGTTGTTGTCGTGAAAGATGACAAGCATCTTTTTCCCATGCCGAATACCGATAAGAGTTGTTTGGTCGTCATGGGAGAGAGCGCGTTCACGCAGCGCGGCGAAATCCTTACTGCCGAGCTGCAGCGAACCGTGCGAGACCTGAAGGTGTTTGTGGTTACTCCGGCGGTATCGGACCGAGTGCTGCAAGCGGTGGCTGAAGACGCCGCGCAATGCCCACAGATTTATGTGGCGGCTTTCGTCACAGTGGCGGCAAATCGCGGCAGCGTCGCGTTGCAGGGCGGACTAACCCAGTTTTTAACCACGCTTGCTAGTGGGCCGGCACCGGTTGCTTTAATCTCGTTGGGTAATCCGTATCTGTTGCGCGACTTTCCGGCGGTGAACGCTTATGCCGCCACATTCAGCACGACACAAACATCGGAAACGGCCGCCGCGAAAGCGATTCTGGGCAAAATTCCGATTACGGGAAAGATGCCCGTCTCGATACCAGGCATGGCAAAGATCGGAGACGGACTGTATGTACCAGCGCGGGCGATGGGCGCATCTAACGGATCGAAATGATACAGATTACCTGGCTGGGACATGCCACGTGTGAATTGCGCTTTCCCGCGGGCGAAGGGCTTCTTTTTGACCCGTGGACCGAAGGCAATCCCGCGTTTCCGAAAGGGTATGAGTTAAAGCGGGTGGACGTGATGGCCCTGACCCACGCTCACTTTGATCACGTGAATGATGTCATTCCCATCGCGCGGAAGTTTTCGCCTAAGGTAGTGGGCATCTTCGAACTGACCTCTTATTTTGAGAAGAAAGGCGTGGAAAACACGATCGGCATCAACAAAGGCGGCACGGTTGATTTGGGTTTTGCCAAGCTGACCATGACACAAGCGCTGCATAGCTCCTCTATCAAGGATGGCGACAACCTGCTGTACGGCGGAGAGGCCGCGGGATATGTGCTGACGCTGCCGGACGGACGCTCTGCTTATTTTGCGGGTGATACGGCGCTGTTTGGGGATATGGCCTTGATCGGCGAATTGCACCAGCCGGAACTGGCGTTTCTTCCCATTGGCGATCATTTCACCATGGGTCCACACCAAGCGGCGCACGCAGCTCGGCTGTTAAAAGTCAACAAGGTGATTCCCATGCACTACGGCACGTTCCCTGCCCTGACCGGAACGCCGGAAGCGCTTTCGGAGAAGCTGGCGAAAGATGGCATCGAAGTTTGGAGCTTGAAGCAGGGTCAGCCGGTGTCGTGGTAGCGGTAGCGCGCCCGTTAACGGCGCTCTACCGCGTTGAGAACACTCTCCAACTGGTACTTTGAGTAGGGTTTACTTAAGCAAAGACCCGGCTGCTGCATTTGAGCAGGACTGTTGAGGAAAGTTCCCGCAAAGGCAGTCACAAAAATAATCTGAGCGCCGGTCAACCGTTGAATCTCTTTTGCCGCCTCGATGCCGTTCATCTTGCCCCGAAGCTGAATGTCCATGAGCGCAAGTTCAGGCCGGAACTGTTCAGCCATTTGTATAGCTTCCGCGCCGGAAGCAGCCGAGCCGACGACTTCATGCCCCAGACTCGTCAGCTTCGCTTCCAGGTCAGCCGCGATAATCTGTTCATCTTCGACCACTAGTATTCGCATCTTTTTCAGTTCCACTGCGCTTGCATATCAGTTGTACGTCAGCGGAAACAGGACCGTGAAGCTCGCCCCAGGACCTTCTCCGATTTCCAGGCGCGCGTTGAGCTGACGAACCAGCAGCTTGATTAATTGGAATCCCAGAGACTGTGTCCGTGACAGGTCCAGACCGGCAGGCAACCCGGGACCGTTATCTTCAATGCGAAACTGCGCCCAGCCATCATCCAGGTCCGCACCCTGATCAGACCCGGAGCTGCCCGGGACGTAGTTCAAACTGACCTTGAGGATCCCGGTTCCCCCCTTCAGTCCGTGCTTCAGACTGTTCAATATCAACTCATTGGCGATCAGTCCCAAGGGTATCGCCTGTTCGATATGCAAGGCCATGTCCTGCACATCCAAGTTCAGGTTCACTCCATTGGGAACCGTCGCATGAAGGGCGATGAGTTCACACGCTAATCCCGTTAAATAGGCCGCGAACTCCACAATGGTTAAATCATCGGACGCGTATAACCGCTCATGGATGCTCGCTACCGCGCGCACGCGCCCTTCTGTCTCCTCAAAGGCGGCGAGCACCCTCGCATCATTCGTGTGAGCCGCTTGTAGACTCAACAGGCTGACAATCATCTGCAAATTGTTTTTTACCCGGTGATGAATCTCCCGCACCAACATGCTCTTTTCTTCGAGCGAGCGCCGCAGTTGATTTTCTTGTTCCCGGCGGGCCGTTATGTCCCGCATGATCTTCGCGAACCCCAGCAGGCGGCCGTTTTCGTCGCGAAGCGATGTCATCACGCCGCTGGCAAAGAACCGGCTTTGGTCCTTTCGCGCGTGCCATCGCTCATCTTCCGCGCGTCCTTGCTTACGCGCCTTTTCCCTCTCTCTTTGCGGCTGGTCTGTTTGCACGTCCTCGGGCACAAATATTAATGAACAATGTTTACCAATGGCTTCGCTCTCCTCCCATCCGAGCAAACGCTGCGCTCCCGTATTCCAGGTCAGAATCGTGCCGTGTTCGTCCGTTTGGAACATCGCATAGTCCGGAGTGCTATCAACGAGCAGCCGAAATCGCGCCTCGCTTTCTGCCAGTTCTTCCGCGGCTTTTTTACGGGCTGAAATGTCCCGGATATTCAACTGAATGACCAGTTGGCTACCAACTATGTAGCGATTCCCCACCACCTCAAGGCTGATCTGCTGACCGTCGCGTGTTGTCAGTGAAATGTCATCGTAGCGTACGATCTCCCTTTCGTGGGTCGCCGATATAACTTCACCGGCCTGCGGCAGTCCGAGCAGAGCGCCGGCTTCGGCTGCGCTCCTGCCGACAAAATCCTCCCGCGCGAATCCGGTAAGCTCCAGAAAGAAAGGGTTCACATCCACAACGCTCTCCGTCTCCACATCAATCACAACTATTCCGTCCTTGGCTGTCTCGAACAGGCGTTGGAAGCGAATCTCCGCGATCTCCCGGCGCTCGGTGACATCTTCAATCGCCAGCAGGAGGGTACGATTCTTGGTGTCGCTCTGCGGAATGCGCCGGGCGTTCAGGCGCATGGTCCGGCCGCCAATGTGTGGAAACTCGTGCTGTAGTTCGAAATCATGGAACGGCTCCGAACGGAAGAGCGCCCTACCCAAGAGTTCACGCAACCGGGGCTGGTTCCACTGGCCGTTGCCGAGGTCGTAAAGGAACCTATCCTCGGTCTCCTCACGCGAGACCAGGAAGGTTTCGTAAAAGGAGGACGTGGCATGCTGGACGCGCAGATCTCCATCGAGAGCTACCAACGGTTCACGCACGGTTTCAATCATGGCCTGGGCATAGTCGCGAGCCTCCTCCTCGCTCTGCAAACCACGCTTGAGCGGATCAATGTCCTGGAAGGTGACAACCGCGCCGGCAATACGATCATCGATGGTGCGATAAGGCCGGACCGCGATGGAATACCAGCGGCCCTCCGCATCCTGAACCTCCTCATTGCTCACGTGAAGCGACTCAATGACGGTCTTGATCTGTTGTTCCAAGCGGGACGTATCGAGACGGCTTCGGATGTGCCCCACGGGTCGCCCGATGTCAATGGCGCTGAGATCCAGGAGCTTTTTGGCTACGGGATTAAACCGGCGCACGCGCAGGTCGTGATCAATCATGATCACGGCGACATGAACGGCGCTCAAAAAGTTTTTGAGATCGCTGTTGCTTGATCCGAGTTCCTGATTGCGATTGTGCAGCTCCTCGTTGACGGTCGTTAGTTCCTCATTGGCGGACTGCAGCTCCTCCTTGGTCGTTCCCAGCTCCTCATTGGTGGATTGCAGCTCTTCGTTGGCGCTGCGAACCTCCTCGTTGGCGGCGCGCAGTTCCTCGGCGTGCGCTTCATACTCTTCGGTGAGATTCCGTAAATATTCGCGCGTCTCGGCAAGCTCCCGCTGCAGCATCTGTACTTGCTCATCGACCGGAAGAGCCGTGCTGAGAAGAGGAGCTTCACTTGGGGGTGGATCGCTTTTTACGCCACGGATAAACACAATCAGGAAATGCCGTTCCGACGGAACGTCCCCGATAATAGGAATCACTTCGACGGTAACTTCCTGTTGCTGCCCATTGATCTCCGTCAATAGTCCCGTTTCCCGCACCATCACGTTTTCCTCGGCTGCTTTTTTCACTCCACGGCGCAAGGACAAAACTAAATTCTCCTTCGCCATGCGGAGGAGGTTGAGACTGGCTTCGCCCGGACTGGGATCAAGATAGGCGCTGGTATGCCCCAGGAATCGCACAATTTGCAACTCGGCATTGACCACCACCGCATCGGGTGAGTATCTCGATTGAATGACACGATCCAGCTTCTTTTGAAACTCGGTTTCTTTCGAACGCACAACCCCCGGTGCATCGTGCAAAAATTCGCCAGAAGAAAACCGGGAAGTAAGGTCGAGCACCATGCGCGTGGGCGCGGCTTTTCTCGCGTAAATATGATGGCTTTTGTCCACCGGCGTAAATAGATCCGCCGTTCCTCCGGTCGTCTCCGCGCTGCCCAGCATCAGCAAGCCTGCAGGCTTTAAAGCATAGTGAAATGTGGGAAGGACGCGGTGTTGTGCCTTTGCATCCAGGTAGATCAGCACGTTGCGGCAGCTCACAAGGTCCAGATAGGAAAACGGCGGATCTTTCGTCAGATCGTGACGCGCGAAAATACAGCTCTCGCGAATTGTCTTGTTGATCTGATAGCCGCTGTCAACCTTATTGAAAAAGCGCCTCAGCCGCGCTGGCGAGACATCTTGCATAATCAGGCCCGGATAGAGGCCCTGGCGGGCCCGCTCCAGCGCGATCTCACTGATATCAGTGCCAAAAAGCTGAACCGCCATGGACAACTGCTTCTCTCCGAGAAGCTCGTGCAGGCAGATCGCGAGCGAGTAAAGTTCTTCTCCGGTCGAGCAACCCGGTACCCAGACTCGTATTGACTTCCGGTTCGGATCACGGAGAGACTCCCCTAGAATACGAGTCAATACTTCAAAACTGGCCGGCTCCCTGAAAAAACTCGTAACGCTGATCAGCAGATCCTTATATAGCTCCCGCAGCTCAGCGGGCTGTTGCTGGATGTGCTTTACATAGTCCGCTAGCGTTTCCAGGCGCAAGACCATCATGCGACGTCCAATTCGCCGCCTGATCGTTGTCGGTTTGTACTGTGAAAAATCTACTTTGGTGGCCGCCTGCAGCAGAGTGAAAATGCGCCTGATTTCGCCGTCTCCCTCAGGCAGCGTTTCTGCTTTCGCCTCTCCAGGCTTCGGCGTAATCAGAAACCGATGATGGCCCAGCCTGCTGAGTTCTCTCCCAATCTCGGCCGGCGGTAAAATATAATCGACGGTGCCGGTCGCAATGGCATTGCGCGGCATACCGCTAAACCGGGCTGTTCCCTCATCCTGCGCGAAGGTCATACCGCATTCGGCTTTAATCGCGCGCAGGCCCAGGCTGCCGTCCGACGCATTACCCGAGAGAACGATGCCGATAGCGCGGCTTCCCTGCACCTCCGCCAGCGATTGAAAGAAGATATCAATCGGCAGATGCAGACCCGGCGGGCGCTTAACCAGCCGCAAATGCCCATCCCGCAGCTCCATGTTTCTGTTTGGCGGGATCACACAGACACGGTTGGGCCGGACCGCCACACCATCGTGAACGGTTTGCACGGGCATTTTCACGGCAGGCGCGAGAATTTCCGCCAGTTGACTTTCGTGCTGCGGGTCCAGGTGTTGCACAAGCACAAAAGCCATCCCTGATTCTTCCGGGACTGCCGCCAGCAGTTGAGCAAAAGCTTCCAACCCACCGGCTGAAGCGCCGATGCCGACAATAGGGAACGCGTGGCCCCGAGGCGGACTATAATCCAAGTCGGTCACGATTTCAGGATCTGGGTGATTGCGAAAATTTGAACTTTCAACTACGCTGTGATCTTCCATCTGAAATTCTTATCAAGAATACGTATCAGACAGAACCGCAACGGGAAAGTTCGGCCATGGGAGTGTATTCTAAGTGTCAGACGCTAAAAAGCTGATACCAGTTATGCTTTGCTGCTGTCCACAGGATACTAGGACTCGTGAGTATAGACTAGTTAACAGAGCCAAGTAATGTTACCAGTCAGCCGGAATTGCGCTTGTGATCTTCTGATCGTCGACGACGATGCCGGTCAGGTAAGACTGCTTGAAATCCTGCTGGATGAACTCGGCCTCGCTCACCGCTGTCATCGCGCGCTCAACGGAGATGCAGCTCTGTCGTTCTTGCGAAAAGCACCTCCCTACCAGGACGCCCCGCGACCTCACTTAATTCTGATGGATTTGAATATGCCCGGTATGAACGGTTGTGAGGTACTGCGCCGCATCAAAGGCGACCCGCAACTCGCCACCATCCCGGTGATTATTCTTTCGAGTTCGCAGAGTTCTCAAGACGTGGGCGCCTGCTACGACAACCAGGCGAACGCCTATATTGTGAAACCAGGCAATTTCGATGCCGCCATGACCATGATGCAGAGTATCGACCGGTTTTGGTGCGGCACTGCCCTTTTGTGTCCGTAAGCTACTCCATTGCATGGTTAAGTTGATCGTTCCATAACAGCTCGTAGGATTTTGTTGATCCTGGTCGAGTAGCCAGGTCCAAAGGATTTTAACCATTGCAGCACGTCGGGGTCGAGTCGGACGGCTGTCAGTTCACGGTTTGGGCGGCGGGCGCTCTTCATCTGCTCTTCGGTAATCGCTGGAATATCCGAGTAGTCAATAACTGAGTCATCGCCACGCCTTTGCCGGTCGGCAATTCGTTCCAACCGCTCGTTCTGCTCATCACTCAGTGATCTGTTGAAAATAGAGTAGGCGCTCACGGTCGTTAGCTTCTCGGGCTGAGATGATACGGGTAACTTCTTCGTCATTGGTTTCCTCTCGGTATACGTGAGCAACGAGAAGAATCGCTCTTTTGGCCGGATCTCGTTTTGGCGGACCCAATTGCTAGAAAGCGCTGCTCGCCCGTCCACTCGTCTATTCGGTCATCCAGCAGAACGTAATCGGGATCATCAAAGACAAGAACTGCATCCTCAAAGTCAGCGCCGTGCTTTTTCCGATTCGCCTCGCGCTTGATTTCGTCCCATTGGAACAACACAGCGTTATACACAGTGTATAACTTCAAATTTGGACCTGCAAAACCTACGAAGGTCTTAGTAACGGCGTTCTCAATAACGCTGAACAATCACTTCCCGAAAGCCCGTGTTGTGCAAGGCGTCGCGCGTGGAGCGGAGGTCGCCGGCATCGCGGATCGGTCCGATGATGACCCGATACAGTTTGTTGCTGCCGGGTCTTGGAACAGCGTGAGCCCGGAAACCTTTTTTGTGCAGCACATCTGCTACCGCTTCAGCTTCATCGCGTCCTACCGCCGCAACTTGCAGGTACTGCGAACCGCTATGGGGCGTGTAGCTTTCTCCTGGGGAAGCAGGGTGAGCCTCGGCTTGGGCCGGTTCAGGCTTTAGATCTCTGATGGGCTGAACTTTCGGTCCCGTGCGACGACGCGCGCCGAGGGGTTGTTCAGCGTCATGCTGATCCCGTTCACCAGCCGTATCGGTAACTGTGGAGCTTCCATCGGAAGACTTTAAAGAATCGGGAGCAGCCGCATCCGGCGACACGGTATGCGTTTGGCCACCCGCTCCGGTTTCAGGGTGCGCTGCTTCCGTTGCCGACGGCTCCGGCAAGGCGATTCTCTTTGCAGAACCTCGGCCAGCCATATAACCGCCCGTGAACGAAATGCCAAGCAAAACAGCAACTACCAGGAAGATACCGAGTAGTTGTTTGTTGCCGAGCAAGATCTCTGTTTCATTCTCGTCTGTTCGCAACATTTCTACCTTGAATTGTACTGAAGATTCGCGCCGGTGAAAATGGTAATCTGACGGAATACCCCTTTCATCTCTGTTATGGATTTTGTTTCTAAGTTCGTTATGGCAAGTAGTGTGTCTGCCGTAACGGTTATTTCGCTGTTAACTTTCGCTCTGCCTGCGGCCGGCGCTTCGGGCAAATTGAACCTGCTTCCGGGGATGCCTCCTGTCACGGACCCGGCGAACCTTTACGCCGCGAATGCGCCGGGCATGTTAAGTCTCACCGTGAAGAATGACCCGTCGCGCATTTACGTGCCGAACTCGAAGAGCGACACAGTTGATATCATCGATCCCGCTACGTACAAGATTGTCGGCCATTTTGCGCTGCCAAGGCATTCGAAGGGCCGCCTGGAGCCGCAGCACGTCGTTCCGTCGTGGGACCTGAAAAAATTGTGGGTGGCGCAGGATTTAGGGGATCAGTTGACAATGATTGATCCGGCGACCGGAAAGCAGGGCGAAACGATTCACGTCGATGATCCTTACAATATGTACTATACGCCGGACGGCAAGTACGCCATTGTAATGGCGGAGCGAATGAAGCGCATCGATTTCCGGGACGCCCAGACCATGCAGGTGGTCAATAAAGTTCCGGTGAACTGTGATGGAGTGAACCACGCTGATTTTTCGCCGGATGGACGCTATATGCTGGCGACCTGCGAATTCTCAAGCGAGATGATCAAGGTGGACATACCGGCCCAGAAGGTGCTGGCGCACTTGAGGTTGGAGCCCAAAGGCATGCCGCAGGATTGTCGCATTGCGCCGGACGGTAAAGTTTTTTACGTCGCCAACATGGATTCCAACGGCGTACACGTGATTGACGGCGAATCATTCAAGCAGGTGGATTTTATCCCGACCGGCAAGGGAGCGCACGGCCTGTACTTCAGCCGTGATTCGAAATATCTCTACGTTTCGAACCGAGGCGAAGGAAGCGTATCTCTGATCGATTTAGGGACACGGAAGGTAGCGACCAAGTGGAAAATCCCAGGCGGCGGAAGTCCGGACATGGGCGGCGTTTCAAATGATGGCAAGACGCTTTGGCTGTCGGGCCGCTACAACAGCGAGATCTATGCTTTTGATACGTCGAACGGCAGTTTGCGGGCGCGCATTAAAGTGGGAGACGGACCCCATGGCCTGTGTGTTTATCCGCAACCGGGACGCTACTCATTAGGCCATACTGGAAACATGCGGTAGATCGCAGTGGCAGTACACGCTTCCGAGTCCCATTCACAGCCGGAGCCGTGGTTGCGCGGTCCGATGGCTCAAGTGCATCCGTCCGTGATGCCCGTGTTTTTCTCGTTCGTTCAAGTTCGCGAGGATCTGGCAAAGCATACGGCAGGTCTTTCCCACAAGCAGGCTTGGCGCAAGGTCGGTAACGCTTCGCTTGGATTTCATCTGAAGCACCTGGCGGGCAGCGTGGACCGGCTGACCACTTATCTCATGGGCGGTCAGTTAAGCGAGGAGCAATTGCGGTTTCTCCGGACGGAGGCGGAAGGAGCCGAAGAGATGGGTGAGTTACTACAGATGGTCCATGGAACTTTAGCGGCTTGCGAAGAAAAGCTGCGGACGGTTGACCCCGACGGCTTGTACCAAAAACGCACGGTGGGCCGGAAGAAGCTTCCCACTTCCGTCTTTGGCCTGCTGGTACACATCGCCGAGCACACACAACGGCATCTGGGGCAGGCCGTTACGCTGGCGCAAATCGTACGGCAGACCCGCTGATGCCTGGTTTTACTCAACTTCTCCGACAAAACCGCAATTACCGATATAGCTGGTTGGGGCAGATCGTTAGTGAAGTCGGAGATCACTTCAACAACGTTGCGGTTCTGAGTCTGGCCATTGAAGAAACGCATAGCGGCAGGGTGATTGCCGCGCTGATGCTTTCGCGCGCGATTCCCGCTGTCCTGGCCGGACCGCTGGCCGGTATCGTGCTGGACCGCTTTGACCGGCAGCGCATCATGATTGCAAGCGATCTGGTGCGCGGTTTTATCGCTCTGGGATTTATTGCCGCCATTGCCTACCGGCAGACTACCCTACTCTATCTTTTGAGCGCGCTGCTGATGCTCGCTTCGCCGTTCTTTACCAGCGGGCGATCCGCCATCCTTCCCACGATCGCCACGAGCGATGAGTTGCACACGGCGAACTCGCTGACGCAGACAACCGGATGGATGACGCTTACGGTCGGCGCGTTTTTAGGCGGCACGATCGCGGCCAAGTTCGGTTATCAGATCGCCTTTATTTTCAACTCGCTTTCATTTTTCTTTTCGGCGTTTTGCATTTCCCGTTTGCGTTCTCCACTCGGCAGTTTTCGCGTTCTTCGCAAGGCGGACCAACACGGGGAGGGGGCGCAAGGAGCGCGGCCCTGGCATGAGTACCGGGAAGGTCTGGCTTACATGACCGCCAGCCCTCTGATTCTGGGGATCGCCTTAATTGCGGTCGGCTGGGCCAGCGGCGGGGGCGCGGCGCAGGTGCTCTTTACGCTCTTCAGCGAACTGGTGTTTAAGCGGGGCGCGCAAGGGTTAGGCCAATTATGGGGGACAGCGGGCGTCGGACTTTTGATTGGCGGGGCGATCGGTAACCGGCTCGGCAAAACGATCGGCTTTGAGGCTTATAAGCGGACGGTATTTTTTTGCTACCTACTACACGGCGGAGCTTATGTGGTTTTCAGCCAGATGACGCATTGGGGCTGGGCGCTGTTCTTCATGGGCATGTCACGGGCCGCGGTGGCGGTCAGTTCCGTTTTAAATTGGTCCAATCTGCTGAGACATGTGGAGGATCGATATCGCGGACGCGTGTTTTCAACCATTGAAACTTTGAATTGGTCCATGATGATGCTCTCCATGCTAGGCGCCGGAACAGCCTCGCAGCATTACACAGTGC
The DNA here is from genome assembly GCA_964249105.1 of uncultured Bryobacteraceae bacterium. Classification (GTDB taxonomy): domain Bacteria; phylum Acidobacteriota; class Terriglobia; order Bryobacterales; family Bryobacteraceae; genus Bog-105. Next base: position 11,223 of record CAXUBB010000028.1, read on the forward strand.
GCGCGATTGGCGCGGCATCGGGAATTTTAAGCTCTTCGACGGCCATCTTCTGGGGCTGGGCCAACTGGACCGGCAAGCTGCCGGAGCCTCCGCGTTCGGCAGCAGATGAAGATGATGTGGAGATCCACGACATCTCCGTAGCCTGACGAACAGAGGATTCAGGCTATAGAATGCTCATGGTTGCGACTTTAATCGTGTTTCCCTCCAGCTCGCCTCGGGCAAGCACTCTCAGGTTATTTTTGTCGTGGCTATTGTTCAGCAGCTCACGCGCTTGCCGATTGCCTTCTTCATCGAACTTATAAAACTTTTTTTCATCCGTGATCAGACCGTAAGCGCCGCGATTGGCATTCTTCTCCAATGAGCAACTCCGGTCTTGCCGTAAAACTTTTTCCCGGCCATCGCGCACCATCCGTTCCGTGCAATTCCAGTCGGCGATCACGCCCTGGACTTCGGCGGCTTTTGCGGCGAATGCCGTTCCGGCCACAAGAGCCAGCAGCAAGAGTATTCTAGTCATAAATCATTCTCCACCGTACAAGAGATCCATCCCATAGGGCAGACGCACAAAGACGGCGGGAAGCGGCAAAATAATTAGGAACTTTACTATTAATGCAGAATCAAACGAGCGTGTTGGAGGACCGGCGGGCGGTGTTGTACCATTCCCTTCACAAGGGAGCGGAACTACGATACTCGCGCTTCGATTTACTTTCGTCGCTCAATGTATTGGATCTAACTTTCGCATGCGATGCGCTGCATCAAATTTTGGCTCGCCATTTGGCGGCGTTCAGCCTTTCAAAAATTTGCCAACCTAGCTACTCTTTTGCAGGATTTGACAGTCACCGAAAAACAATATTTGATAGAACTGCTGAAAAGGATTCGAGAGAGTTTGCTTTCCCATTCTAAAGAGTGCATAAGGTATGGAGCAATGGAGGTTACTAAACTGAGGACTGAGAACTAATATGGCGGAAACAAAAGAAGCAGAACAAGGCCAAGAGCAAAACCAGCAGGACCAACAACAAAACCAGCAGGGGAAAGATCAGCAAGGGAAAGATCAACAGGGGTCGAACGGGCAAGGCCAGGGCGGGAATGAGCAAAATTCCGATAGCGAAGAGGCTAAAAAGCGAACTGATCCCAGACGAAAGCGCACGATCCGCCTGATTAGCCTGGCGGTGATTGTAATCGCCATCGTGGTAGCCATTCCGGTCTATGCTTATTATTCAGTGCGCGAGTCCACGGATGATGCCCAGATTGATGGTCACGTGATCCCTATTAGTCCGCGCATCAGCGGAAATGTTCTGTCTGTTCTGATCAACGATAACCAAGCGGTAAAGGCGGGCGAATCGCTCGTGAAGCTTGATCCGGCGGATTATCAAGTAGCGTTCGACCAAGCACAAGCGCAGTTGACGGGTTCGGTGGCGACTACTTCCGAATCGCAGGAGAATGTTCCCATTACAACGGTGAACACGACGAGTCAGGTCAGCACTGCCGTTACACAACAGCAGCAAGCCAGCGCGGGCGTTCTGGCAGCCGAACAAGGGGTCAATGCGGCTCGGGCCAGATTAAATTCCAGCAACGCTAGTTTGGCGCAGGCGCAGGCAAATTTTGTGAAAGCTCAAAAAGATCTAGCGCGCTATAAATCCTTGGTGGATCGAGACGAGATTTCGAAACAGGACTATGACGCCGCCGTGGCGTCCGCAGATGCCAACGCGGCGCAAGTCGAGGCTGCGCGCTCCGCTATTGTTGAAGCGCAGCACAACCTGGATCAATCTGTCGCGCAAGTGGATCAGTCTCGCGCGCAACTGGCGACGGCTACTGTCCAGAGAAAGCAGAATGAGCAAACGCGGGCGAGACAACAGGCAGTAAGCGCTGCCCGAGTGAAGCAAGCTCAGGCTGCCGTGCAGCAGCGAAGGGCGGATGTGGATCAGGCCAAGCTGAATCTTGATTACACCATCATTAAGGCCCCCATTGATGGAATCGTGAGCCGGAAATCAGTAGAGCCCGGCATGCAAATCAACGCTGGGCAGCAACTCATGGCGTTGATACCGCTGGATGATATCTGGGTGACCGCAAACTTCAAAGAAACTCAGCTCCGAAAAATGCGTGTCGGTCAGAAAGTAGAGGTGGAAGTGGATACTTATGGGGGCAGCCACAAGTACAGGGGTCATATAGACAGCATCGCGGCAGCTTCAGGCGCTAAGTTCAACTTGTTGCCGCCGGAGAATGCCACGGGCAACTACGTGAAAGTGGTACAGCGCATACCAGTCAAAATTGTTTTCGAACCAGGCGAGAATCGAGAACATCGTTTAGTGCCGGGCATGTCGGTAACGCCCACAGTGCTATTGAACAGCAACGATAACCAGTGATGGAAATGGACAACTGATTACTGCGTTTGGGCGAAAGCTTTCGCTTCGTGATTTTCTTCCGCTTGGCGGGACACCTCTAGGCTGACCGGCAAACTAAAGAAAAATGTTGATCCTTTTCCTTCGGTAGATTCCGCCCAAATGCGCCCTCCGTGGCGTTCAACGATTTTACGGGCGATCGAAAGGCCCATGCCGGTTCCCTGAGCGATCTCCCGTCCATGAAGACGTTGAAACAGGCCAAAGATCCGGTCGGCAAACTGAGGGTCAAATCCACGGCCATTGTCCCCGACAGCAAAAATCCAACTGGTCGCGGTACGATTAGCGCTCACACGAACTACGAGAGGCTCGTCACGCCGGTACTTGATCGCATTTGAAAGTAGATTTTGCAAGACTTGCAGAAATTGCACTCTGTCCACAACAAGCGAGGGGAGATCACCGTAAACAATCTGGGCTTGGCTGTCGCGTATTGCGACTCTCAAGCTATCCTCTGTTTCAGACAGCAACTCGTTAAAAGACACTGGCGTTGTTAATTGTCCGGTTTTCCGCAAGCGAGCTAAGGCCAGCAAACCGTTAATCAGATCGGTCATTCTCCGCGCTGATGTCACGATATAGCCGATGAACTCATCAGCGTCTTCATCGAGTTTTCCTTTATATCTTGCCTCAAGAAGTTGGCTGAAGCTTGTAATGGTCCGCAGCGGTTCTTGTAAGTCATGACTCGCCACATACGCAAACTGCTGAAGTTCTTCATTAGCAAGCTTCAAGTCGCGAGTCCTTTCATCCACTTGCGCCTCCAGATTCAGATTTAAATCCTTCAACTGAATCTCCAGCGCATCACGCCCCGCCAGATAGGAAGTAGAAGTGTTATAAAGCCAGAGCATGACGGCAATGACGCCGATTGTTCCCACAATAAAGGCGAGAAACGCAAGGTGATTTAATCTAAACTGACGGCGCAAATAACCCGATTCCTCATCTTTGAGCTGCCCTTGCAAGCTACTCATGGAAGAGCGGATCTGATCCATAATCCGCTCAGACGCGCTGCTTTTTACCGAGGCAAGCGCGGAATTGATTCCGCTAGATTGTTTTGCCTCAACAACTGTTCGGGCAAGCTGGGCGCGTTGCTGCGCCAGAACGCCGAGTCGGGTAATTTCATCTCGCACGCTGACAGGCTGGTCGGCGGCATATTGAAGACAATTATCTGTCTGAGGTTGCAACAAGCTGTTCGCCTGCTTGAGTTGCTTCAGGTACTGGTCATCGCCGGTCAGGAGGAATCCACGTTCGCCCGCTTCAATTTCGGCTACCAGTAAACGTAGCTGAACCACCCGGAAAGACAGGTCCTGTATGCGCGACAGCCCCGTATCAGTATGCTCGGTCAGCGACGTGACAGCAAAAAATAATGCGCTAAACAGCAGAGGGACCGCAAGCAGAATAATGAGACGACGCCTTGGATGAGTATGCGTTGTCAATGCGATTATCCCCGGTTTCCCATAAATGGCAGAACCTGAACGCAGAACGATTTAACGATTGATAATCAATAAGCCGCCAGAGCCACAGCGAAGCTGATGAACTTTCAATTTGCTTAGAAATGGCGCTTGTCCGATCCGGGTTCTTGCCCTCTCACTACTTTGGATCGCCGTATTGTCAGATTGGTTTCAGACGATGGCTAGGCTGGTTTGCCGAGAGCACACTATTTTTTGTGTCTGCCCTTTCGCCGGGAGTTCGTCGGGTCGCAGGGCTAACGCTACAGCATGCAAATGACTTAAAAGTAGATACTCCACTCCAGAGCCTTTGAGGTGGTTCGGCAGTGCGAAACGGGCTGCTGCAATGTCCGCCAGAGCTTCCGGCACACGCCGTGCCGCCAGATGCAGTGCTGCTTTAGCGCGATAGCGCTGATAAGGTGAAACAATTTCGTTTAAGTTCAGATCGCCGAGTTTTGCTCGCGCCGTCATCAGATTCTGGCGGTAAATAATGTCGAAGCAGGCGGAATTGATCGTCACGAGACTGCGGCTGTGGGAGCCGCGGCGGGAACAAAGAGTTAAAGCTTGCCGATCCCAATTACTTGCGGTATCGGCGTCTTCTCCATCAAAGGCCCAGGATGCGATAGTAGTGGCGAAAAACGCCATAAAATCGGGCCTTCCCTCAAAGTGAGCTAACAGTTGGATCAGACTCACCGGATAGTTTCGGGGCATCATTCCCACTCTCTGCTGCTGCAGAACGAGGTGATAAAGAAATATCTCGTCGGCTTGCGGGTCCGCTCGCCAAAGCGAACGCAAGAGAGCAGCATCGTTCTGGCAAAGCAAGGATTTATGATTCGGCACAAGCCCGAGCACAAAAAGCAAGAAGCTCACTTGCGCAAAGACTCTAAGAAACCATATAAACCAACTATTCCCCTCTCCGGCAGCATGAAGCAGGAAGACCGAAGCGCAGCCGGTAATCAGCGTTGCGATCGGTCCGGCAGCCACCACCGCCAACATTTTTCGCCGCCAGTTCTCCTCCGTGCGGGGAAACGCGGAAACCGACGCCTCGAACAGCCGGTGTTTTTTCACAACCAGCGTCCATGAGGTTCCAAGCCGGACAAAGCGGAATGGCCCCAGAACTAATCCCGACACTTCAAAATCATTCACGATTGCGGCGAACAGGTGTCCCATTTCGTGGGACACAACCGCGCCCGACAGACCGACCGCCAGGGCGAGTAATCCGCCCAGTTCAAAGATCGGCACCGGCAGGAAACAAGCGCTAAGAGATCCGGGGCCGAAAGAACGAAGCAGCACGCTGATGCACAGCGCAGCAATAAGAAGAGAAGCGGAAAAGAGAACAGAATTGGGCGCTGGTGCAATTCGATTTGAAGTACTCGCCAAAGGCGACTGAGCAGGCAGCACGGAGCCACGATTCATGCGTTTAGTATGGAGCGGTTTTCTTTAAGAAACTACCGTCACGAGTACCGCCACCGTCTTTATCTTTTTAGTACGACGCTTCAGACAGGGTGAATGCTACCAGACACTTTTGAAACTCCGAGATAGAGGCTGGTAAAACCTCAGAATTGTCGGGGTCCGAACCAAGCATTTTTCACCTCTGTATTTCCTTAACGCCCTGACTTGGAGAGCAGGTGTTCGTTTTGGTTCTACTTTTGATGGAACTTGCGGAGATGAAACTCTCCCGAACGGGCTAGAGTGGCGGCAGTTACACTAAAACATAAGCGCGCCTGACTGCTCTATTAATTTTCGGGCGCTGACCTGCATGGCTATACAGACGCTATTTGGCTCGATTCCGACCGAGCCCACTCTGCTTGACCGCCTGAAGAGCGGCGTCCAGAAGACCCGCTCCGGCTTAGTGGACCGGCTGGAAGATGTGCTTTCCGGGAAAAAGGAAATTGACGCGGAACTTCTTGAGGAACTGGAATACACGCTGATTACCGCGGATATCGGCGTGAAGACGGTACAGGAAATCCTTGACCGCATTCACGAACGAGTGGACCGCAAGATGACGAGTGACGCCGCCGAAATTCGTGGGCTGATCCAACAACACATTTTAGAAGTGCTGCAAGGGTCCGAGACGCCCATCCGAGTCGTACGGACCCCGCCTGCCGTGGTAATGCTGGTGGGAATCAACGGCGCAGGCAAGACGACGACGATTGGAAAACTAGCAGCGCGATTTCTGGGTGAAGGTCGGAAGGTGTTGCTCTGCGCCGCTGACACCTTTCGCGCCGCCGCCATCGAGCAGCTTGAGGTTTGGGCGCAGCGCGCGGACGTGGAAATGATCCGTCAAAAGACGGGCGCTGACCCGAGCGCGGTCGTCTACGATGCCTTGAACGCGGCCAAAGCGCGCACAGTGGATTACGTCATTATCGATACCGCCGGACGCTTGCACACCAAGGAAAACCTGATGGCGGAGCTTGAAAAGATGCGCCGTACCTGTCAGCGGGTTGTTCCCGGATCACCACACGAGGTTTGGCTGGTTCTCGATGCCACAACGGGCCAAAACGGCCTGGAGCAAGCGAAGAAGTTTACGGAGTTAGCCGGCGTGACCGGCATCATCCTAACCAAGCTGGACGGAACAGCGAAAGGCGGCGTGGTGGTGGCGATTGCCCGTGAACTGAACCTTCCGATCCGATTTATCGGCGTAGGGGAAAAGATCGATGATCTTCTGCCATTCGAGCCGGATAAGTTCGTTCAGTCTATCTTCGAATAATTCTGAAAACTCTCATGATTGCCTTCATGCAGGAAGCGCTGAAGCTCGCGGAGCGGGGGCGCGGACGTACCAGCCCTAATCCCACCGTGGGAGCCGTGATCGAATGCAATGGGGAGATTGTGGGCCGTGGCTTTCACACCTGGGCGGGAAAGGACCATGCCGAGATTGTGGCTTTGCGCGAGGCCGGAGAGTCCGCCCGTGGAGCAACGATCTATGTCACGCTGGAGCCGTGTTCGCATTACGGACGCACGCGGCCCTGCGCCGATGCGCTGATCGAAGCCGGAATCTCCCGCGTGGTAGCGGCCATGCGCGACCCCAATCCTCAGGTGGACGGGGCCGGGTTTCGCAAGCTGGAAGACGCTGGTATCAAGGTCCAGATTGATGGGGAGTATACGGCGGCAGCCGAGCACTTGAACGAGCCGTTTATTCATTTCGCAAAAACAGGCGCTCCGCTAGTCACGGTCAAGGCTGCTCTCACCCTGGACGGCAAAATTGCAGCGCCACAGGACAACGTAGGCTGGATCACAAGCGATATCGCAAGAGCCGATGTGCAGCAGGTCCGCCACTTCTCCGATGCCATTCTGACGGGACTGGGAACTGTGCTCGAAGATGATTGTCTGCTCACGGACCGCTCGGGATTAGAGCGTAGCCGTCCGTTGCTGCGGATCGTGCTCGATTCCCAGTTGCGAATCCCGCTAAGTTCCAAAATTATTACCAGCGCCACGGGCGATGTGCTGGTGGTTGGAACGTCGATTGCGCCGATCGAGCGTCGGAAGGCGCTGGAGGCGGCCGGTATTCAAGTTCTGCTGGCCGATGGTCCGGTCGGGCGCACGGACCCGCACAAGGTGGTTGCGTACTTAGCGCAGCATCGTTATCTCTCGCTCATGGTAGAAGCGGGAAGCAAGGTAAATTGGACCATGCTCGACTCGCAAATTGCCGATAAAGTCCTGTTCTATTACGCGCCCAAAATTCTGGGCGGTTTGAAGAGCCTTCCGGTGGCAGGCGGACAGGGCCGCATGCGCCGAGCGGACGCCATGCTGCTGGAGCGGTTAACGCTTCATCCCATTTCCAAGGATGAGTTTGCCGTGGAAGCTTATGTGGTGAAGAACTAAGATGTTTACCGGTATTGTCGAAGAGCTTGGCCGTGTGCTGAGCATGGAAAAGGAAGAAACTGGCGCGCGTTTAACAATCGGGTGCTCGGGTGTTCTGCGTGACGCTACCCTAGGAGCGAGTATTGCTGTAAATGGGACTTGCGTCACGGCGGTGGAACTAGCCTCCGATTATTTTTCCGCAGACTTGGCTCCGGAGACGCTGAAACGGACGAATCTGGGCGGGCTTCAGCCGGGCGCTCCGGTCAACTTGGAACGGCCTTTACGCGCCAACAGCCGCTTGGATGGGCATTTTGTCCTAGGTCACGTGGACGGCACGGCTGAAATTGTTGCGCTGGATGCGCTTGGGAATGATAACTGGTGGCTGCGCCTGCGCGTGCCTGCGGAACTAAAGCGTTATATCGTCAGCAAAGGATCGCTCGCGGTGGACGGTATCAGCTTGACGGTGGCTGAGGTGGAAGGCGATGTTGTCAGCTTCACGGTGATTCCGCATACTTACGAACACACAACGCTCCATGCTTATCGAGCAGGGTCGCAAGTGAACATCGAAGTCGATATTCTTGCCAAGCACCTGGAAAAGCTGGTGAGCCGCGCTTAAAACGTCGTTTTAACTCTTCAGCTCTTCTCTGATCTCAGCCGCTGCTTTCCGGGCTTGGTCCACCGCGCCGATGGGAAAGCTGATCGCTCCTACTTTGGGATGACCGCCTCCGCCGTAGCGCTCGCAAATGGAAGCCAGATTGTGCCGTAGCGGCTCCCGGACCCACGGATTGGAGCCGACAGACACTTTGGTGCGGAAGCTGGAGGTGGAAACGGAGACAGTGTACGCCGAATCCGGAAACAGATAGTAGGGGATGAATTTGTTATACCCTTCGATTCCGTAGCTCACCAGATCGAAGTAGATGACGCCACGGTCGCAACTACCTTCTTTCCGAATCAAGTCGATATTCCGCAGATGAGTTTCGTAGAGCTGGTCATACGTCGCGCGCACCTCCGGGTCCGCCACAATCTGTTCTAAAGATTGACTTTGCATGGCAACGATGATTTTCTGCACTAATCGCGGCCCCTTGCTGCCTTCAATGACCAAGGTCAGCTTCATGGCCGGAGCTTTCATCTCCACGGCGGCTTCGGCGCTCTCATACAGGGCGCCGTCCACGATGTCGGCCCAGGTGACGAGTTCTTCCAGGTCGGGCGCTTCAAATCCATACTGCTGCCTGACCGTGGTTGAGATGAATTTCGTGCAGGAACGAAAGCTGGGGTCTAAAAGCTTCCGGCGCGACGTATCGTGACGGAAGTGCTCCGCGTCTTCAGGGCTGAGAAACGCGCTCTGATGATGATCAAACCACCATGTCAGGTTGGGATGCGTCGCGTATTTGAAATCAACTATGGCGTTTACATCGCCATCAAACAGGCTGTTTTCGAAGAGCTGGTCGGCTCGATGGGCCAGGCCAGTGTAGAAAAATTTTGCATCCGGGTAAAATTCGCTTCGCAGGAAGCGGGAAATATAGGCCGCGGATGCTGCCCCATCAAAGCAGTGGTCATGATAGAGGACTCGCACCTTCATCTATAAGAGTTGTTCTCCAGAAAACCTCTTAGATTGCCTGACAAATGGAGGAAAAGCAAGTGATAAGCGATAATTAAGTGAAGTAATCGGATTTTTCTTAAGATAAGACCAGCGAAAGAGCCTGCGGGCGACGTCCCATGTTCCGCACGTGCCGTTGCGTGCTCTGAGCCAAACCTCGTATCGTTGTATTGAACTTCGGAAGAAATGCTGAAAACCAAAGAAGAACGCCAAACGGATCTGAATCCGCAAGAAACCGCCGAGTGGCTCGAAGCCCTGGATCAGGTCATTGATGAGGCCGGTCCAGATCGCGTCAATTATTTACTGGACCAATTGCTAAACCGCGCCGCCGACTTCGGGGTGGCAACTCCCAAGGCGCGCACGCCTTACTTAAACACGATTCCGGCTCACGAAGAGGTTCCCTATCCCGGCGACCGCGCTCTCGAACGCCGCATCAAGAGCCTGATCCGCTGGAATGCGGCGGCCATGGTGGTGCGCGCCAACAAATATGATCCCAATATCGGCGGCCATATCTCGACCTATGCCTCGCTGGCCACGCTGAGCGAGGTCGGGTTCAACCATTTCTTTCGCGGCAGCTACGACGGCGAGCCGGGCGATCTTATTTATTATCAAGGACATGCTTCTCCCGGCGTGTACTCGCGGGCCTTCATGGAAGGCCGCCTTTCGGAGCAACATTTACTGAATTTCCGGCACGAATTGCGGGATGCGCCGGGGCTTTCGTCGTACCCGCACCCGTGGCTGATGCCCAATTTCTGGCAGTTCCCGACCGTGTCGATGGGTCTTGGCCCCATTAACTCCATCTACAACGCCCGGTTTCTTCGCTACCTGGAGAATCGGGAACTGATCCCGCGCACCGACCGCAAAGTGTACGCTTTCCTGGGTGACGGCGAGATGGACGAACCCGAGTCAACCGGAGCTTTGCATATTGCCTCACGCGAGAAGCTCGACAATCTCATTTTCATCATCAATTGCAACTTACAGCGCCTGGATGGCCCGGTTCGCGGCAACGGCAGCGTCATTCGAGAGTACGAAGGAATCTTCCGGGGTGCTGGCTGGAACGTGATTAAGGTGCTCTGGGGCAGCGATTGGGACGAATTGTT
>CAXUBB010000029.1:0-3448 GCA_964249105.1 uncultured Bryobacteraceae bacterium
GCGGTGATCTGGCGCTAAAAGACTTGGAGGGAAGCCGCCCTTCCGAGCCGCAACTGCTGATTTATGCGGCGGCGATCAAAGAAAACGTGGAAGGCATTTATATCGCCAAGGCAAAGCCGCGCCAGCCGGAATCGCTTGGGTTCTCGCACGGTGAGCACTTTCCTACCGCCAAACAGGCGAGAAAGAAAACCTCCTGGGCGCAGCTCCGTGATGAATCCCGGCATCACCTCTACGCCATTGCCGCCGAGTTTGTCAAAGGGTACGCGGCTGTGCAACCGGAAAAAGGAGCTTGCGCGTACTGCGGTTTGGAAACGCTGTGTCGAATCGGAGAAGGAATGAAGGTCGATGAGGATGAAGGAAGCTTCGGCTGAAGCCGCCGTGGATGACGCGTCCGAGCGCGAAGAAGCATTAACTCCAGACCGCTCCTATATCGTGCAGGCGCCGGCGGGATCAGGCAAAACAGGCTTGCTGGTTCAACGCATGCTCAAGCTGCTAAGCGTAGTGAGCCGCCCGGAATCAATTGTTGCTATGACGTTCACCATCAAGGCGGCGGGAGAGATGCGCGAACGGGTGTTGACCGCCTTGCAGGAAGCGGCGGACGGCGCACTCATCACTAGCGAGTTTCAACAGCGAACCCGTCAATTGGCTCTTGCCGCGCTCGGTCGGGATCGTGAAGAAAACTGGGGTTTATTGACCGATCCGGGCCGTTTGCAAATCCAGACGATTGATGCTCTCTGCGCCATGCTGGTTCGGCACATGCCGATTGTTTCCGAGTCGGGCGGCTTCGGCAGCGTCGTCGAAGATCCGGGCGAACTGTATCGGCTCGCCGCTCGTCGAACGTTGGGGAACTTTGCCGCGTCCGATGACGCGAGCCGCGCTCTCTTCCGCCGCATTGCCGGGCACTTCGATAACGATATTGCCCGGCTGGAGCGGCAGATGGTCGCCATGCTTGGAAAACGGGACCAGTGGTGCATTCGCTTTTTCGAACACGACCAGTCGCTTGTCGGCGATTTTTGCCGATTGCTGGGGAGCGCCGAAGCGGAACTGAAGCAGGTTTTTCGAGAAGAAAATGAAGTGGATTTCGCCGAGATTACGCGGGCGGCGATCAGTGCGCTCGGAGAACCGGAAGCGCCCAGCGAACTCTTGTATGCGCTCGATTATCGAATCGAACACCTGCTTGTGGATGAGTTCCAGGATACGTCGAAAGCGCAGTATCAGTTGTTGGACGCCTTGACCGGCCAATGGTCGGAGGGAGATGGCCGCACGCTGTTTCTGGTGGGCGATCCCATGCAAAGCATCTATCGCTTCCGCGCCGCCGAGGTTGCGTTGTTTTTGCAGGCTTGGGAGGAAGAGCAACTGGGATCAGTCCGCCTGAAGCCGTTGCGCTTGCGAATGAACTTTCGGTCAACGCCGGAGATCGTCAACTGGACCTGCGCGACGCTTGCTCCCGCCATGGACGACCACAGCATCGCAAAAGGGGCCGTGAAGTTTGTGGCTTGCCGGGCCGCCCGGCAGGAAACAGGGGCGATTCCGCGATTGATTCCGCTACTCGAAGATAAAAGTGGAGTGGCGGAAGCGCGGGAGATTGTCCGTATTCTTGAAGAAACCGCGAATGGAGGTGAAACCGCCATCCTGGTCCGGAGCCGTTCGCATATTGCATCCATTCTCCCCGCGTTGCGGGAAGCGGGCATTCCGTATCAAGCCATCGAAATCGACGAGTTAAAAGAACAGCAGCACATCCTAGATCTGTTCGCGCTGACACGCGCTGTTCTGCATCTGGCTGATCGAACCTCCTGGCTGGCGTGTTTGCGCGCCCCCTGGTGCGGCTTGACGCTTTCTGATTTGGCCGCGTTAGGGGAAAAAGAGCCGGAACGGACGGTCCTTCACCTGCTTTCCGACCCGGAAGCGATGGCAAGACTCTCCCCTGACGGACGCGTGCGGGCGGTACGGATCCAGGAAATCTTGTCGAGCGCTGTCAAACAGGTAGGGCGCAGGTCGCTGCGGGAGCTGATGGAACAAACTTGGCTCATGCTGGGCGGCCCTGCCGTCCTGCCGCAAGCTAATCAACTGGAAGACGCGGAAACGTTCTTCGGGCTGCTGGAAGCGTTTGAGGAAGGCGGTACCATTCGGGATTTTAGCCTGTTGAGTGAGCGCCTTCAGCATCTCTACGCCAAGCCGAACGCCGTCAACAACGGCGTTCAGGTGATGACCATTCATCAGGCCAAGGGCCTTGAGTTTGACACCGTGATCCTGCCGCAATTGGGAAGATGGCCTCGGGCCGATGACCAGGATCTTTTGATCTGTAACGAAGTAACCGATGAGGACGGCACGGCAAGGCTCGAAATCGCGGCGCTGCCGCAAAGGGGAGAAGAGGATCCCGATTACGGGCGCATCCGGGAAGAGCTTAAGGAAAAAAACAAGAATGAGGGGAAGCGCTTGTTTTATGTGGCCTGCACCCGCGCCAGGAACAGGCTGTTTCTTTTAGGCTCGGCCGGCACGAAGCAAAAGGGGAAAAGCGTCTCGGATGCTCGGGACGGCACGTTTCTCCGGATGATCTGGGACAGTTATAAGCCCGAGTTCGAACGGCTGCTGCAGGAGCGCGCGCCGTTACCAAGCGGCGCCTTGCAAGAAGAAACTGGCTCGGCTGCCGCGACCAATGTTCTGCGGAGATTGCCGTTGTCGTGGCGTTTACCTCTCCTGGAGCCTGCCGTGAACCGGCAACCTGAATGGCAGCTTCAAAAGGCATCGGCGCGGGCGCTCAAATACGAGTGGGTCAGCGGTCTGGGGCGTCACGTGGGAACTGTTGTGCATGAAGTTCTGAAGCGGGCTGCGGCGGACAACCTGAAAGGATGGAACGACCGCCGTTTATTAAAACTTGAGACGACGGTCCGATCTGAATTACTGCGGCTGGGCGTCGCGCCCGCGGCGGAGGCGCACGCGCTGGAACAAGTCAAGCGGGCCGTCGGCAATGCTGTGTCGAGCGAGAAGGGGCGCTGGATTTTAGGCGCGCACGCCGAGGCAAAAGCAGGATGGCCCCTGGGCGGCCAAGTCGGCGGCCAACTGATTTCGGGAACAATCGATCGGATCTTTCGTGACGAAGATGGTCGATTGTGGCTCATTGACTTCAAGGTCAACCAGCACCAGAGCAGCGATCTCGAGGCTTTTTTGTCAGCGGAACAGCGCCGCTACCGTGCTCAAATGGAAAACTATGCGGCGCTGGTGGCCCGTCTCGTCAAGGGACCGATCTGGCTTGGTTTGTACTTTCCGCTTCTGAGCGCTTGGCGGGAATGGGAGTTTACGGCGGAGATAGCCGGTGCCGCTCACTAAACTGGAAGTGAATGGCAACAGACTTTTTTGCTTCCCTTGAGGTGCAGTCCTGAATCCGCTCATCATCGCTTTGGATGTCGATACGACGGCGGAAGCGCTGCGCCTGGTGGAAGAGATCGGC
>CAXUBB010000029.1:3548-21513 GCA_964249105.1 uncultured Bryobacteraceae bacterium
GTGCTGACCAGTTTTGATGGGGACGATCTGGCGGATCTCGGCTACCCGGTGCCGGTGGCGGAACTGGTTGACTTGCGCGTCAAAAAGGCGGTTGAAAGCGGCATGGACGGTATTGTTTGTTCTCCGCTGGAAGTGGCTCGCGTGCGGAAACTGGCCAGTTCGGAGATGAAGCTGGTAACGCCGGGCGTGCGGTCCGCCGATGCGGCGGCAGGAGACCAGAAGCGAGTGGCGACCCCGCGGGAAGCAGTTGCTAACGGCGCCGATTATCTGGTGATTGGCCGCCAGGTAACGCGTGCCGCTCGTCCGCGTCAGGCTGTAGAGGAAATTTTGAGCGAAATTGCAGGTTGAGGATTTTACGATTGATGTGTTTTGGGCATAAAGCGGTGCGTATTGCCGCCCTTGTTTTCTTGAATTGGCTGTTGATCTTTCCCGATGGCGCTTTCTCGCAAGGATTGCCGGGCCTTATATCAAGTGGCCAAAAAACAGAAGCGGCTCCTGCCGCTACTGACCCGCTGAAGCGCGCCAGCCCTCGGAGCGCGATTTACAGCTTTCTGCAAGCGTGTCATGCGGAGAAGTTCGACACTGCTTCTCAATACTTGGATCTGCATCGGCTCAGAGGCGAGCAGCGTGTCACGCAAGGACCTTTGCTCGCGCAGCAGTTAGGGCAGTTGCTGGATCGTGATACGCAATTTGAAGTAGGGCATTTAAGTAATGATCCTGCCGGGAAGTTAGACGACAGTCTGAAGCCTGAACTCGATAAACTGGACAGCTTTGATCTTGATGGCCAGACCGTTACGCTTTATATGCAGCGCGTGACGCAAGGTGATCTGCAAGTTTGGATCGTTTCAGCGGATAGCGTTGCGCGTATCCCTCAATTAGCAGCCCTCGCGGGCGAGTCGCCCATTGAGAAAAAGCTGCCCGCGCCTCTCGTTACCACGAAATTTGTTGGGACTCCGCTGTGGATCTGGATGGCTTTACTCTTGACAGCGCTGCTGTTATCTCTGCTGAGCCGCCTGCTTTCCCGCTTGGCTTTGCTGGCCGCCAAGCCATTAACCAGACGGCTCAGCACGCTTCAAGAAAGTCGCCTTGAGGCATTGATCGAACCGCTGCGGCTGGTCCTCTCTGTGATGGTGTTCCGCGCGTGCATGGAGGTCATTGGACCTTCCGCCCTGGTGCGTGATTACCTGCTCAAGTTAATGGCATTGCTGTTTATCCTGGGCATTGCATCCGTGCTCATGCGGATCGTCGATATTATTTCGGACACTGTTATTTCGCGGCTTTCTTCAACAGAGAGAACTCTCTCGTATTCGATTATTCCGCTCTTTGTCCGCTCCGCCAAGATCGGGATCTTTGCTCTCGGAATCATTACCGTGCTGGCAAACTGGGGCTATAACACGAATACCATTCTTGCCGGCTTGGGAGTGGGCGGCGTGGCGGTAGCGCTGGCGTCGCAAAAGACAATTGAGAATCTTTTCGGCAGCATCTCTATTATCAGCGACCGACCCGTGCTCGTGGGTGATTATTGCGTCTTTGGGGGACAATCAGGAACCGTAGAGGATATCGGCTTGCGGTCCACTCGAATTCGCACGCTGGACCGGACTGTGGTGACCATTCCCAACTCGGTATTCTCCACCATGACGCTGGAGAACTTTGCTAAACGTGACCGGTTGTGGTTTCATCCGACGCTCAATTTGCGGCGGGATACGACGCCGGAGCAGATTCGCGCCATGATGGAAGCTGTCGCTAAAATCCTCAAAAACCATCCAGCGTTAGATCCCACAAACGTTCCGGTGCGGTTTACCAAGATCACGAAAGAATCATTCGACCTGGAGATCTTTTCCTATCTGTTGACAACGGATGGCGATGAGTTCTTGAGAGTGCAATCCGAACTGCTGATCAAATTCGTGGAAGCTGCTCAACAACTGAACGTGGAATTTGCCGTTCCTATTACGGAAAACGTAGCCCCGACTCTACGGCTTGGAAAGGAGACGGAGCCGGAACCGGCAGCGAGATAGCGGGCGGTCACTTTTCATCGGCGGGCAGGTGAAACGGAGTATTGGGATTTCCGTCAGCGCGTAATGCTTCCAAAAGAGCGCCTACTGCCGGACTAAACCGTGGCGGCCCAACGGGGCACTGAATCAATTTCGCAACTTGTTTTCCAAAGCTATCGAGTAGCAGTTCGCTTCGAAAAACAGCGCCGATGTAACAAACCGGTATTGATTCACGCGCGGGAAAGAGCCGGTTGTATGCGCCCTTTACATAGCGGGCCAACCCTATGGCTGCCTCATGCAGAATGGCTCGCGCTACTGTGTCGCCACCCGCCGCGGTGCGAGTGACAAGCGGCGCATAAGACGCAATCGTGGAGCGCGGAACACCCCCGTAGAACCTGTGCAGGAGTTGATTCGCACTCTCCGCGCCGGAAGCCTCCAGAAGCATTTGGTACAGATCCGTAGCAGGCCCCCAGCCTTCCTCATATTCGAGGGCAGCCCGCAAAGTGCGGCGGGTCAGGTCGAATGCCCCGCCTTCATCGCCGTAGATGTAGCCCCAGCCTCCGGCACGCGCTGTCTCGCCCCGGTGGTTACGGCCAAATATCATCGAACCGGTACCGGCAATTGCAATGATTCCCGCTTCGTCCGGCATTGCTCCCGACAGCGCAATCTCAGCATCGTGCGTAATCTTATATTGGGCGCTGCGGATCAGTTCACGGGCATACTGATCCTTGTCCTCCGGGCCTCCGCTAAAGCCAAGGCAAACGGAGGCAAAGGTAGTGTCCGTCCAGTTAAGCCCAGCCTGATCGCAGGCTTCCTGCAAACACCCATTCATCGCTGAGAGAAATTTGGTCCGTCCCTCGGCGGCGCTTGCATGATTACAAGGGCCGCTTTTGCCGCGTCCGAGAACGCGACCGTCCTCATTCGCAATCAGCGCGACCGTGCTGGATTGGCCGCCGTCCACGCCAAGATAATAGCGAGGCTGCATTTCTAGGAGAGCGTTTTGTCCTTTGCGTAGCATATCGGATCGAGCGGACAGGAAGCGCAGCGCGGCTTACGCGCAATGCAGATCTGCCTGCCGAAATGAATCACCTGATCCGAAAAGAGAATCCAGCGATCCTGCGGAAGAATTTTGATCAGGTCCTGTTCGATCTTCACCGGGTCGGTGTTTTTCGTCAGATCAAGCCGCTGCGTAATTCGCTGAACGTGAGTATCCACCACTACTCCGGAAGCTATGCCGTAGCTATGGCCCAGCACCACGTTCGCGGTTTTCCGCGCCGCGCCGGGCACCGTGAGCAGTTGCTCCATTGTTCTTGGAACTTGCCCGCCGCAATCAGCGAGAATCACCCTTGCGGCTCCAATAATCGACCGGGACTTGTTGTTGAAAAATCCGGTGGAACGAATATCCTTGGCCAGTTCTTCCTGGATCGCATTGGCGAAATCCTCGATGGTTGGATATTTGCGGAACAAACCGGGCGTGACCTTATTAACGCGCTCATCCGTGCATTGCGCCGAAAGAATCGTCGCCACCAGGAGCTGCCAGGCGTTTCCATGCAGGAGCGCGCAAGTGACATCGGGGAAAAGGCGGTCAAACTCTTGCAGAATGCCAAGAAGACGCTCTTTGCGCTCCGCAGCGTTCTTTGGTTTTGGAACTTTCCTGGGCGGCGTGACGGAGTGAACAAGCGTGGGAACGGCTACAACGGTTTCGGCCATAGTTGCGTTTGTGTCAGGGATTTTAGCACTGGGACCAGCCAGAAGCATTCGGTTGACTTGGGGTCTTCGTATTTTGGATAGGCCAGATATAGGCTCAAGCGTCCGGAGTCCGCAAGCTGCCAATAGATTCGCAACTGGGTTAAGGAAATCGGTTCGCCATCTTGCACGAATTGAAACTGCTCAAATAAATCGGAAGCCGGCGCTTGCGCTTTTTCTAGGTCCTCATCCGAGATTCTCCAGACCTTCAAGTGATACGACCCGGTATGCAGCCAAATTCCGCATAGGTTTGCCTGCTCCAACTCGGCGGATTCCAGATTGCGCTTCTTAAGAAACTGTTTCGCGTGAAGCCGGACAAGAGAGGAGAATGCTTGCTTCTCTTGATCCATGCCAATTCCGGCTCTGCGGAAGTGGTATTTCGCTTTTGCTACTCCGTGCTCCAGGGCCGCATAGATGAGATCAAGAGTTGCGCCTAATTCGGAGATGGTTTGAGCGGCGCTGGGAACGGTGGTAAAAACCAAGGGCGTTACACACCATGTTCCAGGAAATTGCGAAGCCGATGGCTACGGCTGGGATGCCGCAGCTTGCGAAGCGCCTTGGCCTCAATCTGCCGAATCCGTTCGCGTGTGACGGCAAAGTTCTGGCCCACCTCTTCAAGCGTGTGCTCGCTGCCGTCCTGCAGGCCGAACCGCATTTTGACGATCTTTTCTTCCCGCGGACTCAGGGTCTTCAATACTTCAGCCGTCTGCTCGCGCAAATTGAGATTGATGACCGCATCCGAGGGAGATACCATTCTGCTGTCCACCAGGAAGTCGCCCAAATTGGACTCTTCCTCTTCGCCCACCGGCGTTTGCAGGGAAATGGGCTCTTGTGCGACCCTTAGGACGCGCCGTACCTTGCTCGGGGCCAATTCCATGCGCGCCGCCAGTTCTTCGGTGGTCGGCTCGCGCCCTAACTCCTGTTGCATGGTCCTCTGCAAACGCACCAGTTTATTGATGGTTTCGATCATGTGAACAGGAATGCGGATGGTTCGGGCCTGGTCCGCGATCGCGCGCGTGACCGCTTGCCGGACCCACCAAGTGGCATAAGTCGAAAATTTATAGCCGCGCTTGTAATCGAACTTATCCACCGCCCGCATCAGGCCGATATTGCCTTCCTGAATCAGATCAAGAAACTGCATGCCGCGATTGGTGTAACGCTTGGCGACCGAGACTACCAGGCGAAGATTTGCTTCAATCAGCCTTTTTTTAGCAAAATCCGTCTCCGCTTCACCGCGTTCTACAATTTCCCAGGTGCGGTGCAGATCTTTCACGTTTGTGCCCGCTTTATCCTCCAAGATCTGGAGTTGCGAGGACAAGGCTTTCAACTCTTTTCGAATGGATGCGCCAGTCGAGGTTTCAGCAAAGGAAAGCTGTTCCAGCCGCTTCTGCAAACGGGCAATTTCACCCTCCAGCATGCTGACCTGTCCGACAAATCTTCGCAGCGCCTCGCTGAGAGATCGTCGGTAATGGGAAGCAAAGGCCAGAGCGCGAATCTGACGCGATAAAGCAACCAGCAAACGCCCATGCTCATAGCGAAGCTTCCGGTATTGCTTCGGCTTGAGGGAGCGCGACATACTCATCAGTCTTTGGTGAGTACCTTGTGATTTGCGGAAGAGCTTTTCGATTTCCTCCACAGATGCGAGAAATTCCTGCTTCAGCCTGCCTTCAATATCCTGCTCCTCAACAGCAGTCTGAAGATCGGGAGTCGTTACAACATCAAAGATCGGAATCGCGTCATGCTGGACCCCCTCTGCCGTATCGAGAATCACTTGCGTGACGAGTCTTGAGCGTGAGAGGGCTTTTCGGACAGCCTTCTGTCCCCGTTCAATCCGCTTGGCCAACTCAATTTCGCCCTCACGGGTGAGAAGCGGGACCATGCCCATTTCCCGCAAGTAAACGCGCACGGAATCATTGCTCTTTTCGAGGGCGCCAGCGGAAAGATCAAGATCGGACAGATCATCAAGATCCTCATCCTTCCGGTCGGCAAAGTCCTTTGAGTCGTCTAACAGATCGACCGGAGCGCTGTCGAGATCGTTGAACAACTCGTTCAGATCACTGCCGCCCCGAAGGTCTTCATGCGGGGTTGTGCCCACCTCATCGTAGAGGACAAAGCTTTTGTCTTTGTTGTCCTGCATGAACTACCTTCAACCTCTCGCGGAAATAATCGGCATAGAGGATATTGGGAACTGCTTTAACCTCGTGGATGTCCTAAAGAAGACCCATCCAGTCCTCGACTCCCCATAGTACAACACGTTATGCTCCCGCTGAGAACCGATTCATCCGATTGAGTTCGCCAGCCAGATGGAGCGCTTCTTCCAGCTTCCCGGCTCCTTCCAGTTCACGGATCTGACGCCGTATATCCTCTCGTGTTTTGTCCCAAGCTTTGGCTTCCAGGGCCCGCAAACAGCTAAGGGCCATTTGCGGCGCATTCTCTTCCGTAATGGCGAGATCGGAGAAGGTCAGTTCGGCTAAAATCTTCCGCATACGATCATCCAAACGCTCGGAGACGCGCTCCATCGAGAAACTATCCCCTATTTCATCCGCTGCCAGCACAGCTTCAAAGATGCTCTTCAGTTCCAGAAGAGGCAACGTATTTGATTGGAGCAGATATTGCTTAATGGCGAGACGCGCATCGCGGCTGGCCAGCAGGCAGGCGAGCAGCAGTTTGTCATTAGGGGGAATGGCTGCCGGAAGACTGTGCGGCCTTTGCGATTGCACCGCCTTGGGACGCGCTAAATTCTCGCGTATCGTTTCGCGACCGACATTCAAATACTCAGCTAACTCTCTCGTAATGGCGTCGCGCTCAACCCGATCACTAATGTGCTGAAGCGCCGGCGAGATGTACTTGAAAGCGTCTGCCCGGCCCTCCGCTGTTCCCATGTCGAACTTTTCCCGAGCACGGGCCGCCAGCCAATGAAAAAAGGATTCCGCGCCGTCCAGCAACTTGCCGTAAGCTTCCGGGCCGTGCTGCTGGATATACTCGTCCGGGTCGAGTCCGTTCGGAATGCGCAGCACCTTGACGCGCACGCCCTCAGCCAGCAAAGCGCCAATGTATTTCTCCGTGGATCGCACGCCTGCCGCGTCCGGATCAAAGTTCAAAATGATCTGGCCTTTGCTCGCCTGCTGATGCGCGATCTGGCGCTTGATGGTTTGTACCTGTTCCGTTGAAAGCGCGGTGCCGCTGCTCGCCACCACTTCATGAACGCCGGACGTGTACACGCCGATCACGTCCATGTAGCCTTCCACCAGAATCATGCGGTCATGCTTGCGGGCATCAATCTTAGCGCGGTGCAAATTGTAGAGAACCGTTTTCTTTTTATAGATGGCTGTTTCGGGAGAGTTGATGTATTTGCGCTCTTCGTCGGGCCGTAACGCTCTTCCGCCAAAGCCGATCACTTTGCCGGACTCATTATGAATCGGAAACATCAAGCGGTTTCGAAAGCTGTCGTAGAAGCCGCTGCCATCCTGCCGTTTCGACACCAGTCCCGATTCCCCCAAAAGAGAGCTTCCAAACTTCTGCAGGCGCTGCACCAGTTGTTGGCCGGAACCGTCCGAAAGCCCTAGGCGGAACTCAGCGCAAGCCCCTTCGGAAACGCCGCGTGCCTGGAGGTAAGCTCGCGCCTCCACCCCGCCGGAGCCGCGAAGATTAGTTTGAAATACATCCGCTGCGATCTCGTGCATCTCCATCAGCGCCGCCCGGCGTTGCGCTTCCGGATCATCGAACCGTTGGCGTTCCGGCATGGGGATGCCATAGCGTTCCGCGAGCACCTTAATCGCTTCGGGGAAGGTCAGGTGGTCATGCTCCATGACAAATTTAAATACATCACCGGCGGCATCGCAGCCGAAACACTTGTAGAACTGGAGTGCGCCGTGAACGCTGAACGACGGCGTTTTTTCCGAGTGGAAAGGGCAAAGTCCCGCATAGCGCGGTCCGGCCCCCTGGCGCTTTAACCGGACATACTGCCCGATTACATCAACGATATTGAGCTGGCTTTTAAGCTGTTCGGCGAAGTTCATCCGAATTGGATTATGAGATTCAGGTTAGCAGTTACTATTGAGGCGTGCAGCAAGATTAACTTGTATACTTAAAACCTCAACCAACCATTATTCCCTATGCGATTGCCGCTTACTACGCTCTCCTTCGGAGCACTGGCCGCGTGCTTCTTTGCGCCGCTACCTGCCGTTTCACAAACAACTCATAAGACAAGTGCCGGAGCGTGGACTGTTCCTGTCAGTGTTAAGCAACTGGGAAACGGTCTCAAGGTGGTTGTCTCCGAGGACCATTCCGCGCCCACTTTCGGGATTTGCATCTCTTACGGCATTGGTTTCCGCCTGGAGCCGGAAGGAAGAACCGGGTTTGCTCATCTGTTTGAGCACATGATGTTTGAAGGCACGCCGAATGCTCCGAAAGGCACTCTGGACAAGGTGATCGAGGGAGGTGGAGGCTGGAACAACGGCGATACGCGTTACGATTTCACGGAGTACATCGAATCCGCGCCCGTTTCGGCGCTCGATCCTATCCTGTGGATCGAAGCGGACCGGATGAAAACGCTTGATTTCTCGCCCGCGAATTTGGAAAATCAGCGCAAGGTCGTCGAAGAGGAGGTTCGCGTGAATGTGCTGAATCAGCCTTATGGGCTGTTCTTTGCCATTGACCTGCCGGGCAAGGCGTTTAACACCTATTCGAACTCACATAATTTTTATGGTGATTTCAAGGACCTGGATGCGGCTCGCATTGAAAATGTGAGCCAGTTCTACAATCAGTACTACTCGCCTAACAACGCAGTCATGGCGATTGCCGGCGACGTAAAGGCTGAAGACATTTTTGCTAAAGCAGAAAAATATTTCGGCGCGATTCCTTCCCGTTCCACTCCGCCGCGGCCCTCGTTGGAGGAACCGCCGCAAACAGGGGAAAGGAAATTCACCCAGACTGATAAGCTCGCCAAAGTGCCTGCTCTGGCGGTTGGATACCGCATGCCGGCGCGCGGCTCTCAGGACGCCATTGTAGGCGCGGTGGCCGGCGAAATGCTTCATAACGGCAAGGCTTCACGGCTGTATCAATCCTTGGTAAAAGATAAGCAGGTCGCTATCTCGGTGGATGGCGGTTTGAATTGGCCCTTGGGCAATCCTTTTGAGTACAATGGCCCGACACTCATGACATCGTTCATTGTTGTTCCTCCGAATGTGCCGGAAACGGCTCTCCTGAGCGCCTATGACAACGCGATTTCTGATTTGGCCAAGCGCGGGCCGGATGCCGCCGAACTGGCACGCGTGCAGGCCAAGATGCGCTCCGACTTGTACGGGGAGCTTGAGATTCCCATCCAGCGCGCTTCCGCCCTGTCCCATGCGGTTCTCTTTGACGGTAACGCCGATCGTGTCAGGTCGGAGCCGGAAGAGATCGCGGCTGTAACGGCCAATGACATTCGCGCTTTTGCGGCGAAATATTTAATAAAGGCAAACCGGACCATTATCTATCGCGTGCCTGAGGCCCACCCTCCTACAGGCGCAACGGGGGTGCAGCAATGAGGAAGACCGCTTTATTTATATCCGCAGCGGCGATGTTCGTCATCTTTTTAACCAGCGGGATCGCCGCCGAGAAACAAACAGCGCTTCCGAAGGAACTTCCGCCTTATGGCCCGTTAAGACCATTAATGGCGAAAAACATCACGACCAGCCAACTGGGTAATGGCTTACAAGTCTGGCTGGTGCCTGAGCGCGGATTTCCTAAAACTGCTTTTGCCCTGGCGGTTCGCGGCGGGCTTGCGGCTGATCCCAAGGACCGGCCCGGCATAGCTGATCTGCTGGCGGCGGCAGTGACGGAAGGAACCAAGACGCGCACCGCGAAACAGCTTGCTTCCGAGATCCAAGCGGCGGGCGGCGATTTGGAGGCGGACGCCACGGCGGATTCGATTCTTCTCAGCGCCAGCGTTCTGGCCGATAGCGCGACAAAGACTATGGCATTGTTGGCGGACGTTGCTCAGAATGCCGTATTCGCTGATGCGGAAGTTGAGATCGCCAAGAAGAATCTGTCCTCTTCGCTGGAAGCGGAGGAGGCAGAACCAAGTTTCTTGGCAAAACGCGCGCTGTACCGGGCGCTTTTCCCCGGCCACCCTTACGGCGTAGTATCGCCGACGAAAGAATCACTGGCCGGTACCACAGCCGCCGACTTGAAGCGTGAGTACGCACGCCGCTTCCGTCCCGATCAAGCTCTTTTGATTGTTGTGGGCGACTTCGATGAGAGCCGGGCGCTCTCGGAAATCCGTTCGGCTTTTGGCTCCTGGCGCGCGCCGTCTGAACCCGCAGTTAAGCCGGTGGTCCAACCCGGTAGCTCTCGCACAGCGGAGGTGCTATACGTTCCCCGCCCTAACTCCGTTCAGACCACCATTTATCTGGGAACCCTTACACCGAGTCCATCGTCTTCCGACTACTACGCCGCCAAAATTGCTAATGCGATCTACGGCGGCATGTTCGGCTCCCGCCTTATCAACAACATCAGAGAGGACAAGGGCTATACCTACTCGCCCGGCGCGAACATCTCGAATTATCACGCGACGGGTGTGCTGGTGACGCGCGCCGATGTGCGTAACGCGGTGACCGGGGCCTCTTTTAATGAGATTGGGTATGAGTTGAATCGCATGGCTTCCACCGTTCCGACGGAGGATGAGCTGGAACGCGCCAAACGCTATATGGTGGGTACGCTTGCGTTGTCCTCCCAGTCGAGAGCGGCGGTGGCGCAGTCGCTGGCCAGACTATGGATTAATTCACTGCCTCCCGACGAGCTTTGGAAGCAGGGCGGCAAACTGGAGGGCGTCTCGGCCACGGATGTCGAATCCGCCGGACGGCAGTACTTTCCGGTTTCGCGCATGACCATTGTGGCGATCGGGGATGAAAAAGCGATAAAAGATTCGCTGTCGCCGTTTGGCCTTGAGTTCAAGAAAGTACAGTAAGGCAGGACCATCCTTCGCGCGTGCTTTGTTCGGCATCTGGAAACAGGCGCAGAAATGCCGATGCTTCACCATCCGTAAAACCGCTTAGAACGAGAAAGCCGCCGGGCCGGGTGACACGAAGCAAATCGTCCAAAATTGCCATCAGCACGGTACCGCTGATATTCGCCGCAGTCATGTCCGCCCATCCGTCCGCGATGCAATCGGCAGATCCGGCAGCCAGCGTCGGCGGCAGGCCGTTCAACTCCCAGTTTTCGCGGGCGGTTTGCAATGCGTCGGCGTCAGAGTCTATACCCAGTGCGAAACCTGCGCCTAATTGTAATGCCGCAAGGGAGAGAATGCCGGAGCCTGTGCCCACATCGAGCATTTTCGTTCCGGGAGCCATGCGGCGTTCCAGGGATTCCAAGATAAGCTGAGTACAAGGGTGCTCGCCTGTGCCGGACGCTAGACCAGGATTGTGAACAATTCGCACTCGTGCGGGAGGTGTCGGCTCGCTACACCACGGAGGAGCCAGGAACAGCTTTTCACCTATGGCGCGACCCGGCCAGGCTTTCTCCGTAACGCTGGTCCAGTTGGTACTGTCCTCTTGCCAAACCGGAGCGTAGTCCGCAAGCTGGGACAGCAGAACGTCCCGGCTCCGTTCCTCTTCGAAGCCGGCCAGGAGAATTGTGTATCCGTCTTCCTCCCGTTCGCTCACGGCAACTGTTCCGTGCTCCCAAAGCTCGGCGGAAACCATCTCTGCCGCTTCTTGCGGACATCGGAGCCGGAGCGAAAACATGCGGCCTTAAACGCTTATTGAGGCCGTTGCAGGGCGTTGTGCCGCCCCCGCTTCCGGCAAGGAGCCAGTGTCTATGTTCCATCTCTGCATCCAAAGATGGAGCGTCAGTAAACCCCACAGGTGATAACCGAGGTTGGCTCGCCGGTTCAGATGCAGGTCGATGAGTCCTTGAATAGCTGCCGGAGAAAACAGCCCCATGCGCTTGACTGACTCGGGACGGAGCGCATCAAGCAACAGCGGCTTCAAAGGACCGCGCAGCCATTCGTGCGCGGGAATGTCAAGTCCTTCCTTGCGGCGTTGCAGGATCGGCGTCGGCAACTTCGCGCGCAACAGTTCCCGCATGATGAACTTTGTTTGCTTTCCCCTGATTTTGAGATGCGCCGGAAGGGTTCCCGCAAATTCAACGATACGGTGATCGAGAAACGGCGGCCGCACTTCCAGCGAGTGCGCCATGCTCATGCGGTCGCATTTGTAGAGAATGTCGTCGGGAAGATAGTAATGCTGATCGACAAACAAAAAACGGTTTGTTACATCACGCGAGGACGGCAACCCTCGCAGCGCACGCGATAGTGAGTCCAGCGGTTCGGGATCGTGGGGAAGACCAAGCTCCCGTTGTTCAGTTCTTGAAAAAGTCCCGTTCCAGTAGAAGTGCGCATTGTCGGCGGACAATAGAGCGCCCGCTAAGAAGCGTTTCAGCTTATACTCAAGACCAATTTTCTCGTCCGAGACAGGCAAATGATTGGCCAGCGTTAGAGCTAAACGCAGGAGCGGCGCCGGAGTGCGCCGGATGCGCCCGGCGTAACGATCGGCCAAATAAGTCTGGTAGCCGCCGAAGACCTCATCAGCGCCCTCTCCGCTGAGCGCCACCGTGACATGCTGCGCTGTCATGCGCGACAGAAACCAGACCGGAAGCGCGCCGGCATCGGCGCTCGGCTCGTCCGAGTAGTACGCGATCTCATGAATCGCGCTTGTCAGGTCTACGTCGCTGTTGAGATCAAACTCATAATGTTCGGTGTTGTAGGTTTCGGCCAGCAGGCGGAAGTAGCGGCTTTCGTCGAACCGGCGACCGGCAAATGAAATGGAGAAGGTTTTTAGTTTCCGTGTTGCCGCCTGCGCGGCGTAGTGCAAGATAGCCGAAGAGTCAATGCCGCCGCTGGCCCAGATGCCAAGCGGCACGTCCGCAATCAGGTGCTCGGCAATCGACTTTGAAAGCAGATCATCGAGTTGCGCCGTAGCATCGGGAAGCGTCCAATTTTGCGGGTGAAATTCGTTGCGCCAGTAGTGTTCCGATTTCAGCGCACCGTCACGAAATTCCAGCCAGGTTCCCGGCAACAGTTTCTCGATCCCGCGAACCAGCGTGTAGGGGGCAGGAACGTAATTGAGCGAAAGAAAGTAGCCGAGCGCGGCATCCGAGAGATGTCTTGGAATAGCAGGGTGCGCGAAAATCGCTTTTAGTTCGGAGCCGAAATGCAACTCACCGCGCTGCACGGTGTAATAAAGGGGCTTGATGCCCAGGCGGTCACGGGCGAGCACCAGGCGTTTTTTCGATGGCTGCCAGAGGGCTATCGCGAACATGCCGCGCAGACGCTCAAACGAGCGTGTGTCCCACTCGGCAAAGGCGTGCAGCACGACTTCGGTATCGCAATGAGTTTTGAACTGATGCCCTAGCAATTCCAATTCGCGGCGCAACTCGGCGTGGTTATAAACTTCGCCGTTGAAAACGATGATTAAATCCCCGCCCTCAAGGATGATGGGCTGATCGCCGCCATGCAGGTCGATAATCTTCAGCCGAACCGCGCCCAGGGAAACGTTCGCTGACTCGAAGACGCCGGACTGATTGGGACCGCGATGGCGGATGCTCTCAATCGCTTGCCGAATAATGGAGGGGGCTGGCGTACCGGTAAAGTGAGTGGTGAAACCCGCTATGCCGCACATAGCTTGGTCACTCCCGCAGGAGGGGAAAATAAGAGCATTGCAGCTTCCAATTGATACATTCCTGCCCGATATTGTTCAATGCATCGAGCGTAACATGATTACGCTCCTGGAAGCCGAACCCGGAGCAGGGAAGACCACGCGAGTTCCGCCCGCCTTGTTTCAGTCCGGGAGCCGGTCTGTGTATGTTCTGGAGCCGCGAAGATTGGCGGCGCGGCTGGCAGCTGCTCGCGTGGCGGAAGAGTTGGGCGAGCGCCTCGGCAACACCGTCGGCTATCAGGTCCGATTCGAGCGCATCGGGAACTCCGAAACGCGCCTCTGGTTTCTGACGGAGGGCGTGCTGACAAACCGGCTGCTGGCCCGCCAGGCGCTTCCGCAAAACGCAGTGGTGATTCTCGATGAGTTTCATGAGCGGCACCTCGAAACGGATATCGCTTTTGCCTTGCTCCGGGATTTACTGCGCACGCGGCCTGATCTACGCGTGTTAGTGATGTCCGCGACGCTGGCAGCGGAAAACCTCGTAAGCAAACTGGGCGATGTTCCCGTCCTGCGCGCTTCCGGACGTACTTTCCCGGTAGAAGTGAGCTATACGCCTGCCTCGGCAGCGACGCTGGAGGAGCAGGTTGCCGAAGCTGTCGCCAAGACTATGGCGCAAACGTCCGGGCACGTGCTGGTGTTCCTTCCCGGAGCATCTGAAATCCGCAAGGCAATAAACGCCTGTGAACCCATCGCTCGGGTCGCCGGGGCCCGGCTGCTGCCGCTTTATGGCGATCTTTCCCCGGGGGAACAGGACCTCGCTGTCGCTCCGTCAAACGTGCGCAAGATTATCTGCTCCACCAACGTGGCGGAAAGCTCGATCACCATCGACGGGGTGGAGGCGGTTATTGATAGCGGTCTTGCTCGCGTTCTCAGTGTTTCACCTTGGACCGGCTTTTCCAAATTGCAAGTCGAGAAAGTGAGCAAGGCATCGGCGGTTCAGCGGGCGGGACGCGCGGGCCGAACAGGTCCAGGAAAGGCGATTCGTCTGTTCAGCGAGAGTAACTTTGTACGACGACCGGAAGCAATCGCCGCTGAAATTCTGAGAGTTGATCTTGCCCAGGTTTTCCTGCAACTCGCCGCTGCCGGCTACAACATAACGGAGCTGTTATGGATCGATGAACCTCCTGCGGCGAATATCGAACAGGCAAAGGAACTCCTTCTCCGATTGAGCGCGTTGACTCCGGAAGGCACGATCACGAGCGCGGGGCGGCAAATGGCTAAGCTGCCGATTCATCCGCGACTGGCGCGGTTAGCGCTGGAAGGAACAGAACTCGGCGGAGGCCAAGAAGCCTGCGAACTGGCGGCGAAGCTGGCGGAAAACCGGATGCGCTCCGACAAAAGAGAGAGAACGGATTTTTCTTCCGATGTGGAAGCGATTCTCGCTGACGATTTGTCTTTTGCAAGCCGCAAACTCAAGGCGCAACTGCGCGAGACAACCCGCTCCGTTTCCGTTCGCTGCCAGGATTCGCATGCGCTCGAAAAAGCGATCCTTTGCGGATTCAGTGACCGGGTAGCCCGCAGGCGCGGCGAAACTTTGCTGCTTTCCAGCGGTTCTTCCGCGCGTCTTCATCGCAACAGCTTCACGCACAGCGAATTCCTCGTCGCTGTCGAAGCGGATGACCGCAGCGACCTGTCCGCGCCGCTGGTTCGTTTTGCCTGTCCGATAGAACCGGATTGGCTGCTGGACTACTTTCCATAAAAGATCCAAACACAGGAGGCGGTGGTTTGGAACCGGGAGGGGGAGCGGGTGGAGCAAATCAACTCCTTGCGTTATGAACAGTTGACCCTCGATGAAAGCAGGTCCACGCCCACGGACGTAGAGGCCGCTGCCGATACTCTGGCAAAAGAAGCAGGGGAGGCAGGCCTTTCCCGATTTGCGGACGGAGACGAAGCGCGGAGATTTTTGCAACGGCTTCACTTTGCTGCTGCTTGCTCCCCTGAATGGAAGACGACGGAAAACCCTCTTCCGCTAGCTTTAAGGCAACTTGCCAAGCACTGCACGAGTTTTGTGGAATTGCGGGAAGCGGCACGGAATGGCGGCTTGCTTCTGGCGCTTCAATCGCAGGTCGATGCCCGACTGCTGGAAGAAATAGCACCCTCGCATGTGACGTTGCGAAGCGGACGCCGGGCCAAAATCGATTATGAGGACGGTCAGCCTCCCTCGGTTGCCTCGCGGTTGCAGGACTTTTTCGGGATGAAGCAATCACCCGTGATAGCGCGGGGAACAGTGCCGCTAACAGTGAAGCTGCTTGCTCCGAACGGGCGTCCGGTGCAGGTCACGACGGATCTCCCCCGCTTCTGGAAGAACCTTTACCCGCATGTCCGGCGTGAACTCAGCCGCCGTTATCCTAAACATTCCTGGCCTGAAGTTCCGGCCTGATTCCCAGCCGGTTTTCCTTCAGGATGCGATCGAGAATGAGCGGGATCTCAAAAACAGCGCGGTTATTGATAACAGAGATTTTCTCCTTGAGCGCCGGAAGCTGTCCGCCCACAAGCAGACTCCTGACAGCGACCTCGAATTCCCGCAGATTGCCGAGCACCACGCCGTAGCCTTTCTCGCGCAACCATCGCGCATTGTAGCGCTCTTGCGGAAGCGTCCAGCTATTCGATTCGACAATGACCGGCAATCCCATGTGAAGCGCCTCGGAAATACTGCCCGGTCCTGGTTTTCCGATAAAGAAATCAGCCAGCCGCATGAAATAAGGAACCTGCTTGGTAAAACCCTCGACGTGTATTTTGTTGCGCGTCTGAAGGCGTTTCAGGCGCTCAATCAGCTTTTGATTGCGTCCGCAAAGCATGATTAACTGTAGGTCCATATCGGAGTTGCCGAGCCGCCGCGCCAACGAAAACATGACGTTTGATCCTTCGCCGCCGAACAGGACCAACCCTGTGGGCAGATCCTCGCGAAGACCTAAGCGGCGGCGCTCCCCGGCCCGGTCAATTTCTTGATTTTCGTAGAAGTTGGGCCGCAGAATCATCCCGCTGACGCCGATGACATGCGATGGAGCCGCGCCGAGTTTCTCCCCTTGTTGGACCGCATGGGGAGTTCCGCAAATAAAATACTGCTCCTGCCTTTCCATCCAGAAGTGAGGCGGGTAGTCGGCCAGATCGGTCAGAATCGTGACATAAGGAGTTCCGGGACAGGCAAGAGTAAGGCTTTCGAACAAGGCCCGGTTCAGGTTCGGAACCAGCGACACAACCATGTCCGGTTGACGGCTCCGCCAGAAGTCTGCCAAGAGTTGGACCGAAGGTCGATGGTACCGCCGAATGACCTGTTGCATGAGAGGCAGCCAGTAGCCCGCGCCCCAAGTCCAGCCCATTCCCAGCATCCGATTGTATAGATCCTGCAAACGGACGCCGGTGAGCTTGCGGAACACATCGAGCGGATCGAGCACTTCCTGTAAGTTCACCAGCCTGACATCCCAGCCATAGCCCTCGGCGGCGATCACGGATTGAAGAGCGGTAGCGGCGCTCCGATGGCCGCCTCCGGCATCGAAGTAGACAAAGTCAATTTTGGGGGTCGCGGACAAATTTGTATCCTAGTTGCAAAGAGTTCACCAACCATTCGTGAAGCTGTCACAGCGCCGTAATATCTCCTCCCTTACAAAGGAAGTGGGAACACGGATATGAGTGATTTCGTAGACTGTTTACCGGAGGGGCGTTTCTCATGACAGCCCACCACATCATGCTTCAGTTTATTGCTACTCGCGATCACAAACTGATGCGAAAAGTTAATAAGTGGCCCGCGCCGAAATGGGTTCGCTTGTGGGCCGTGGCGGCCACGCGCGCCGGCGATGGTTGGCTATGGTACCTGGCCGGATTGATTGTTTTTCTATTCGGCGGCCCGGAACACTTGACCGCGCTGGCCTCCGCCGGGTCGGCTGCGCTGGTCGGCACTGGCCTGTTTATTGCCGTTAAAAAAGTCTCGGGCCGGAAACGCCCGTGCGAAATCGAGCCGCATTGCTGGGCCCGGCTGCTGCCGCCGGATCAGTTCTCTTTCCCTTCCGGCCATACGATTACCGCGTTCGCGGTGGCGGTCACGTTCGGGATGTTTTATCCCATATTCCTGGCCGTTCTACTGTTTTGCGCTTTTAGCATCGCCGCGTCCCGGATTCTGCTGGGCATGCACTTCCTGAGCGATGTCCTGGTCGGAGCGCTCATCGGGACAGGGCTGGCCTGGAGCAGCCACTCGTTTTTCACCTGAGTTCGAAAACACCGTTCCTACGGATGGCGGAGGACAATAGGCAGAAGAGGGACGGATGAGTTCACAGGCGCTTACGCCCAATACCGAAGCGATTATTCTGGCGCGAGTTACTCAGGCTGAAGACGAAGAGTTGACGCCCGAAGCCGCCCGTTACTGGCTCTCAAGAAAGCTGTCGTCAGCGGATGAGGAGCGGGTTAACGAACTCTCCGCAAAAGCTCGGGCGGATTCGCTTACAAAAAGCGAAAGGCAAGAACTCGAAAGTTACCTGCGTATCGGAATGCTGCTTGGGATTATGCAATCTAGAGCCCGGAAGCTGTTAAACATTAAGC
>CAXUBB010000030.1:0-5334 GCA_964249105.1 uncultured Bryobacteraceae bacterium
GGCAAGTACAGCTACGGCGGGCGCATGCCTCCAGGCACGCCAACTATGATTGAGGAGAGACAGCATGACGCACCGTCATAGTAACGTAAGCTCCGCTGGAGTGGCAATGCTGGAAACACTCGCTTGGTTCCATATTTGATTTGCGGACTCCCCCATTTGCCTGAACCGCTTCATTATGCTAATAAGGATGACCAAACAGCAATTCATTGATTCCGTTTCGACCGCGACGGGGCAGACCAAGGCCGAAGTCGAGAAAACGCTTGAAGCGATCCTGGAAAGCGCCGCGCAGGCTCTGGCCTCCGGCGAACGGATTGAGTTCCGGGGATTCGGCATCTTCGCCGTCAAAGAAACTAAGGCCCGCGCGGGCCGGAACCCCAGAACCGGCGAAGCAGTCACGATTGCAGCCAGCCGCAAAGTGACTTTCCGGCCCAGCAAAGAGTTGAAGACACGCCTGACCGCACCCGCCGCGAAAGAAGGCCAGGAGTAAGAGATTCCTCTTTCTTCTGATTGGCTGCCATCCCTTCTGTAAAGATCACCTGTGGGCTATCCTTTTAGGCGCTTTTCCCTCACCACAGTCATCAAGAAAGCGTTGAAAGTCACTCCTTGATGAAATTTACGAAGAACGGGATCTATGGAACCGCTTTGCGGCTTTTGGCAGTATGGGCGGGAATTGCCTGCCGGCATGCATCCGCTTAGGAGGCGCACGGCACGCCGCGTTTTGATTTCAAGGGCAAAATGCTTGTCATGGCCTGTGACACCGATATGGTCGCTTCGGCGTACCTGGATGGGAAGTTAGGACCTCCGGTCGGCCCCGACGTGCTCTCGGTCATCCGGCTGGACCAGCCGCATTACCTTATGCGCGCCTCAACCGTAGAGGTAACCAACTCTGTCACGGGTCCGCCGGCCGCCGTCGCCGTCACACCAGATGGGCGATACGCCATTGTGGTCGAAACGCAAGGTCCCCATCCTCCCAATAAACCGGAGGCGATCATGAAAGATCTCCTTCCGGGCAGGAAAATCACCGTAGTGGATCTTCTCGATCCAGACAACCCAAAAGCCGTCCAGCAGGTTGAGTCATACGAGCGGGCCGTTTCTGTTTCCATCAATACTGCCGGTTCGCTGGTGGCGGTTGCCTTCGCGGCACGAACCCATGTCAAAGAGCCGCCCGTAGTTATCTATCAATTCCATGATGGCCGTCTCTCCGCTCCGGTGGAGCCCAAAGTTCCCGGCTTTGTGGAGGGCGATGAACTCAACGATGCCGAGTTTTCCCCTAAGGGGGATGTCCTGGGTTTGGTCTATGCCACGGCTACCCACCCACGGCTCTCTTTGCTGCGGTTTACAGCGCAAAACAGCGGGATCACCTTGCAGCCTTGGGGCAAGGCAGTGGAGCTTGACCGTTCGCCGTTTCTGGTGAAATTCACTATGGATGGACGCTTTGCCCTCGTCAACTCGATGTATGGAGCAAACGTTCGAGGAACACTCACCAGCATTCAGGTGGCAGGCAGTATTAACAGCCAGGGCGAACCCCAGCACAGCATCGTTTCCCATACGGAGGCTGGCGAGTTGCCGGAAGGACTTGCCATTAGCCCCAATGGACGTTGGGTAGCCACCGCCAACCTCGAAAGCAGCTACTACCCGTGGACTGATCCTCATCAGAAGTTCTTTGCGTCCTTATCGCTTCTCCACTTTGATCCGGCTATCGGCGTCTTGCAGCGCGTGGGCGAATTCCCGTTCGACGGCGTTCTTCCTGAGCCGATTGTCTTCGACAATTCCAGCCGCTTCATTGCCGCCGCCAGTTTCGAACAGTTCGATAATCCGATAGGGGGAGGTTCGATCAACTTCTGGCGTATTGTTGACGACAATGATGAACCGGGAAGGGTGGAGTTAGTGAAGCTTAACGATTCGGTTCCGGTCGCTCGCGGTCCTCAGTCGATGGCCGTCGTTCGCTGACACTTTAACTTTTCGAGCCGCTGAACTGCTACCGCGAAACCCGGTCTACGCCGTTTGCGGATACCATGAAGAGGAAAGCCGGGAGCGATTGGAAAGTTTCACTCTTAATGTCAACGGAACCGACTGCACGGTTCAAGCCAAACCAACGGCGTCGCTTCTTTCTATCTTGCGCGAACAGCTTCGCCTTACCGGGGCCAAACCTGGGTGCGGCGAGGGACAATGCGGAGCTTGTACTGTTCTGGTGGCCGGCCAACCGGTCCGCTCCTGTCTGACGGCGGTTAGCGAGGTGGGCCGGCGCCCGGTACGGACCATTGAAGGGCTGGCGCAAGGCGGGCGGCTCCATCCCGTGCAACAAGCGTTCCTGGACGCCTCCGCTTTCCAGTGCGGGTACTGCACGCCAGGCATGATTATGGCTGCCGTCGGGCTTCTGAATCAGAACCCGCACCCCACGGCCCAAGAGATCCGCGCGGAGCTTACGGGAAATGTGTGCCGGTGCGGAACATACTCGCGTATTGTGCAAGCAATCCAGCGCGCCGCGTCCGAGGGGAAACGTGCCTAAAAAACGGGCCGACTTCACACCCGGTAAGTGGCAGACCGAACCGGTGGATGCGGTTACCCGGCGCGAAGCCGCTCAAAGGCTTGGCGCGGGCGTTTTGCTCCTGTTTACGCCTCGTGATTTGCGAGCGGATGAAGAAAAGGCCGGTCCGCAGAAGCATCCTCTGCTCTCGTCCCGCTTGCATGTGGGAGATGACGGAATCATTACGCTTCTTACCGGCAAGGTCGAGTGCGGGCAAGGCATTCGCACCTCCTTAATGCAGGTGGCGGCGGAAGAACTCCGCCTCGATCCGGCACGCGTCCGTTTACTCATGGGAGATACCGCTCTGGTGCCCAACGATGGAGGCACCTGGGGGAGTCTGACCACTCCGCAGACGGTGCCCGTGATCCGCCAAGCTTGCGCTTCTCTACGTGAATTGCTCTGCCTTCGCGCTGCGGAGGAGTGGGGCGTGGAGCCAGCGGGACTTCGCGTCGTCGATGGAGCAGTAGCGGGCTCGGGTGGGCGTACCTACACTTATCAAAGCCTCGTCAAGCATCCGATGTTCGCCGCCGCTGTGACAACGGGCGCGCCTCTTACCGACCCGTTCCAGTGGCAAATTTGCGGAAAGCCCGTGCGTCCGGTCCAGGGGGCAGCCATTGTCAGCGGAGCGCAGGAGTATTCATCCGATCTGACAATTCCTGGGCTGCGGCATGGCCGGATCGTGCGACCGCCCAACCACAAATGCAAGCTGCTGTCCTTTGATGCCTCTGAAGCCGAAGCCTTGCCGGGCGTCAGGATTGTTCATGAAGAGAATCTCTTGGGCGTGACGGCGCCCAGCGCGGAATTAGCCGAGACCGCCCTTCGGTCCATTCGCGCTCATTGGAGCGAGGAATCGCTCGGCGATCCCGATGCTCTCTACCGCGATCTGAAAGCGAAGGCAAAACCGCCACAGTTGAAGGAGTTCGACCGCTACCCCGCCCTGCTACAGCAAGGATCAGTGGGGGAAAGCATGGCCCGCTCGGCCCACCAGCTTCGCTCCGCCTATCAGATCGCTTATATCGCGCATGTGCCCTTGGAGGCCCGTACCGCCATTGCGCATTGGCAGGGAGACCGCCTGACAGTGCGGTGCGGGACGCAAGCTCCTTTTATCGTGCGCGACGAAATCGCGCAGGCGTTTCGGATTCCGGCGGAACAAGTACGAATCATTGTGTCGGATACAGGTTCCGGCTATGGATCTAAACACAACTCCGAATGTGAGTTGGAGGCGGCTCGGCTGGCGCGAGGCGCTCCAGACCCGGTTCGTCTCCCTTGGTCCCGCGAAGAAGAGTTCACGCAATCTTACTGCCGTCCAGCCGCCGTCATGGAAGTGGGAAGCGGCGTGGGAGCGGACGGGAAGATCGTGGCTTGGGAGTTTCACAACTACAATGGCGGCGCGGCGTCTCTGACCCCGCCTTATCAGATCCCAAATCATTACATCGCTTACCACGCTTCGGAATCCAATTTGCGCGCCGGGTCCTATCGTTCTCTTGCCGCTGTCGGCAATACATTTGCGCGGGAAATGCATATGGACGAAATCGCCGCCAAGCTGGATCTGGACCCGCTGGAACTGCGGTTACGGAATATCCGAAATCCGCGCTTGGAAACAGTTCTGCAACAAGCGGCGGAACGGTTTGGATGGGGCCGGTCCAAAAGCGGCGGAGGGGTTGGCTACGGTTTGGCCTGCAACCTCGAAAAGGGCGGCCATCTCGCTCTCTTCACCGAACTGGAAAGCTCAGGCCAGGCCGTCCGCCTCCGGCGCATAGTGGCAGCTTTCGACGCGGGCGCGGTGATCAATCCGGACATCCTCCGCAATCAGGTGGAAGGCGCGATTGTGCAGGGCATCGGAGGAGCCTTGTTTGAAGAGCTTCGTTTTGACACAAAGCGGATCGTCAACGGCAGGCTATCGGCCTATCGGGTGCCAAGATTTTCCGATATGCCGGAAATCGAAGTCATTCTGATAGACCGGCGCGACATTCCGTCGGCAGGGGCAGGAGAGTCGCCGATCACGACAATCGCTCCAGCGATTGGATCTGCCCTCTTTGCCGCAAGCGGCCAGCGAGTCCGGCAGTTGCCTCTATTGAATGGTCTCTACGGCGCGAAATAGCCGAAGATATCAAGGATCAGGTGCGTGGAGTGCGAGGCGAAAGCATTCACCGAGCCGTCACCGGCGGGCACAATCGCCAGATTCGATGTTACTGAACCGTCCGGCGCGTTGAGCGTGGAAGCGTTCGGCTGCTCTCCTGCCCCGTGTGGCCATAGCGTCAGAAACAGCAGCGTGTTCGTGGGGATCACTGTCGCATTGAAGACGTACGATTGCGCGCTGGCCGGAGCGCCGCAACTGCTGCCCGCCACATTAATTTCCTCGGTGTTGATGATTGGTTGCGCGCCGGTTTGCGTGCGCGAATCGTAGACCCGGCAGGGCGCAAGGTTGTACAGCGAGAGGCCGCCGCTCATGGGTGGAGCGAAGTAACCGTTGATATCGATGATCAGATCAGTGTCATTGGTGGCATAGACTGAGAGGTCACCGTTGTCACCTGCTGGAACAAGGGCGGCATTAGCCGTGATTGTGCCGGTGGGAGCGTTCAGAGTAGAAACTCCAGGACGGGTCTGTCCGGTGGGCCAAGTGGTTAAGTAGCTCAGGGGTTCTTTCGGTATCACGGTGTAACTCAGCGAATACGCTTGGGCCGTTGCCGGCACATTACAGGCACTCGTCAGTACGGGAAAGGGGCGTTCCTGCTGAGCGGATAAAGACGGCGCGCCGAGTGGCCCTGTTGCTCCTCGGGTATCGACGAGACGGCAGGGCGCTATCG
>CAXUBB010000030.1:5344-20992 GCA_964249105.1 uncultured Bryobacteraceae bacterium
CGGAACAAAGTAACCGTTGATGTCGATGATGAGTTGGGTATCATCCGTGGTAAATACGCTCACATCGCCGTTAATGCCCGCCGGGACAATCGCGGCGTTTGCTTTGATGCGTCCGTCAAACGAGTTGAGCGTGGAGGCCACAGGTTTCGGTTGTCCCGTGGGATAGGCTGTCAAATAGGTGAGCTTGCCGGAAGGCACTACGGTGAAATTTAGAGAGTATGCCTGAGCGTTGAATGGTATGTGGCAGGGGCTGTTCAGGACCCAAAAATCACTTGTGGTTTGGCCTGTGAGCGCTCCGTCATTAAAATTGCGCGTATCGAAAGCGCGGCAGGGAATTATCGGAACAAAGCGTAAGGCAGCAGGCGTCACGAGCGGCGCTGAGACCAAGGCGCGGATGCGCCACGCGAAAGGATCGGGCAATCTGACTGCTGGAATGATTCCACTTGGGAATGGGGATCCCGTGAGCGGATCAAGCAAAGAGCCCTGAAAGTCGCTGAAGTCTCCAGCTCGTTCTGCCGCTGTGGGCACGTAGGCCTGAGCATAGAGACCCGGCGCAACTTGAAGCGGATTGCAAAATTGCTGATTTGGAGCGCTGGGAAGAGGCGCTTGCGACTGGAGAACCGAAAAAATTTCTAAAGACATGGCGCCCACAACGAGCCGATCTCCATTTGCGTTCGGGCCGGTCACATAGTATGCAGAACTGAAAGGAACAAGATTTGAGGGCACTTCCAAGCAGTTTTGCGCCCGAACTTGCAACGCAGAACTCCCCAGTATCAGCAGAAGTATGGCTCTGATGCGGAAGAACACAGACACGAATCTTAACGGACACATAAAGAGCAAGTTGCCCGGCGGTAAAAGAAGTCTCACACTGCCACCGAACTCTGAATGAGCTGAATTCGTTTCTACTGGGCCGATATTCACCCGTAAACCCAGACACTAGCTTCACAAAGGGTAGAAGGTGAGGTTTGAGCAAGGGCCCAATCCATGCTATTTATTGAGGCGTCATGGATGAGCTTCTGATCTCTATTGCGAACAGGAAAGAGCGTCTGGACGCCTTGCGCCCGGTTTCACGAGAGGCATTGCTCGCCTTGCAGAAGCACTATGACGTGGACCTGACCTACACTTCCAACGCCATCGAGGGCAACACGCTAACTTTGCGCGAGACAGCGGAGTTGATCGAACATGGCCTCACGGTGGGAGGAAAGCCCTTACGCGATCACCTGGAAGCCGTTGACCACTACAACGCCGTGTTGTGGATGCGCGAGCTGGCGGCGGAGGCCGCGCCTGTAGAGGAAGCGACCGTGCGGGAACTGCACCGACGCATTGTGGCCCGCAGCCAGCCGGAAATCGGCGGCATTTATAGCACCTATCCGCGCCGGATTGCCGGTTCTCCGGTCGTGTTTCCCAATGCCGCTAAAATTTCCAGCTTAATGAAAGAGTACGGTGAATGGCTTACTCAGGCCGAACCCGTGCCGGCGGCCAGCTTCGATGCGCATTTCCGGTTAGTTGCCATTCACCCGTTCGCGGACGGAAACGGGCGCGCGGCCAGACTCCTGATGAACCTGCTTTTGCTGCGGGGAGGATATCCGCCTGTTGCCGTGCGCCCCGAAGATCGAAAGACATACCTCGACGCTCTTGAACATGCTTCCATGCGCGACGATCTTAAACCGTTTTATACTTTTATGTACGAGCGGCTGGACGCGACCTTGGGGGAGTACTTGAGCGTCTTGCAAGAGGCGCTGCCCCCAAACCCATAACGCGATAAGCCAAGCGGCTTAGGCCTGAAACGGTAACTTTCCTAAACGGTTCTAATTGAACTCTCCTGTAGTCACCAAGTTTTGAAACAACTGCTCAATTGCTGCCTCTGGATCGTCGCACAAGCCGCTATGCACCGGCGACACCTGCACCACCGTGCTACGAGGGGCCACGCTCCAGTGAAACCGCTCCCGCTGCGATAAACGCGCAATCGGTCCCGCGTCGGGATCGCCCCGGCACACCTTCACGAACGCTTCCAGGTGCCGACGTACGGTTTCCAAATCCAACTGCGGCCACAGCGCCCGCCATCGTTCCTCCTGCGCCTGCACTCGCGCCTGCAGGAATTTTTTTTGCAGACAGAACAGCACCACCCCGGCATTCAAGAACTCCTCGCGCTCCACACGGGGCACTACGCGAATGACCGCATAATCAAAGGAGATCAGAGCGCGCACGCTCGGCCTCCCCAACAAAATCGGGAGCCGCCTGGAGCCGCCGAAGAAAGTACTGCATATAAGCCAGACGTTTTTCTCCCGACGTTTCCGCTTCCGGAACAGACGGCAGCCACTCATCCGGCACACATCCCACGATACGGGCCAGCGCCTCTTCCGTCAGCAAAGGCCGCAGCGCCGCATCCGCCTCCGCGATCCGATCCGCCCAAGGCAGCAGCACATGATCTCGAATGGGCGCAAACCGCGTCGCGGCCATCCGGTCAAGATCCCGCCGATTCCAGTTGTGATGGAAGTACAAAGCCGCGCCGTGGTCGATAAAATACAGCGACTTGTGCCAACAGAGCAGGTTCGGATTGCGGGGAGTACGGTCCACGTTCGTGATAAACGAATCAAACCACACCGCCCGCGACGCCAAGTCCGCATTGGTCCGATCTCCGGCGGCGGGATCGAACATGACGGAGCCGGGCAGGTAATCCAGCGCCAGGTTCAGGCCCACGCTTGCCCGCAGCAGATTGCGCACTTCTTCATCCGGCTCCGTGCGCCCCAACGCCGCGTCCACTTCGACAAACACCAGTTCCGGCACCTTCAACCCGAGCACGCGCCCTATCTCGCCGGCAATCAATTCGCCACGAGAGCCAGCGGTCCTTGTCCCGCGCCGCGAAATTTGAGAACATACAAACCTAAGTCGTCCGCTTCGACAATCGCCGGAAGCGAGCCTCCTTCCCGAAGCGGTGTCACATAACGGGTAGCACGAACGGTCCGCAGCATCGTTAGGCAGAGTTTAGCCTGCGGGAGAAAGCAAAGCTAAAGTGGTTTCAGAGATTCAAGTTCTTACACTAGCATTGGCAGGATTGCGGCGTTTTCCCAGGTATGCAGAAGGTCATTGTTATTACATTTATTTTGCTGTGCGGCTGTTGCCCTATCCAAGCCCAAGGCAACTACGAGATTCAGGTCTACGGCTCCGATACCGTGCCGCCTGGGCGTACCATGGTGGAACTACACAGCAACATTACCCTGTCCGGTTTCAAAACCGCCATACTGGGGGTCCTTCCCGATCAGCATCAGGTGCATGAAACGCTGGAGATCACGCAAGGCTGGAACGAATGGTTTGAAACCGGTTTTTACGTTTTCACCAGCCAAGGTCCCGGCCAAGGCTACAAGTGGGTGGGCGACCACATCCGTCCGCGCGTCCGCGTGCCGGAAAGCTGGCACTGGCCGGTGGGCGTGAGCCTTTCCACCGAGATCGGCTATCAGAGGCCGATTTTCTCCACCGATACCTGGACCTGGGAGATCCGGCCCATCATCGATAAACAGATCGGACGCTGGTATCTGGCGACTAATCCCGCGCTGGAGCGTTCGTTTCACGGCTACAGCGTGTCCGCAGGCGTCGGTTTCTCGCCCTCCTTTAAGCTCGGCTACAACGCCACGCGCAAGCTAACGGTCGGATTCGAGTACTACGGCTCAGTCGGCCCTATTTTTGGCTTTGATCCTTTCAACCTGCAACAGGAGCAGTTTTTTCCCGCCATCGACTATGACTTTGGGCCGAACTGGGAGTTTAACTTCGGCGTGGGTCTTGGGGTGACTCACAGCACGGATCATCTGATTGCGAAAATGATCATTGGGCGGCGCTTCCGGTTTGTAACTCCGCATCTGCCGCGCACTTTGCGGAGTCGGTAGTTTTTATCCGTCATGTTTTCTTCTCTCATGCAAGCGGCGCTCTGCGGGATGAGCCTGGCGGCTGGCCTGCTATGGGCGGCGGATCAGCCGACAGTGGAAGCGCCGCGTCTGCCCTTAGGTCTTCCTTCCCTTCCCTGGCCCGATAACAATCCCTACTCACCAGCCCGCGCCGTATTGGGAAAGATGCTTTTCTACGACGGACGACTTGCCTCGGACGGCGTGGTCTCGTGCGCTTTCTGCCACAAGCCCGAACACGCTTTCTCGGGCGACACACCGCTTTCTTCCGGCGTGGATCACCAGCCCACCGGACGCCACACGCCCACCTTGATTAACAGGGCTTGGGGCAAGTCGCAGTTCTGGGACGGACGAGCGCCGACGCTCGAAGCGCAGTCCATCATTCCCATCACGAATCCTCATGAGATGAACAAAACGGCGGACCAAGTGGTTGAGACATTAAAGGGAATTGGAGGCTACTCCCCCCTGTTCGCGGCAGCTTTCGGCGACCCCACCATCAACTTCGGGCGCGTCACGCAAGCGCTGGCGAGCTTTGAGCGGTTGATTGTGTCCGGCAACTCCGCCTTCGACCGCTATCGGGCCGGAGATAAAAATGCTCTCACCAAATCGCAGAAAGCGGGCCTGGAGTTCTTCAACGGCAAGGGGGAGTGCGCCGAGTGCCATGACGGACCCAACTTCAGCGATGAAAAGTTCGCTAATATCGGCATCGGCATGGCGCGTGTGCCGCCTGATCCGGGACGCGAGGAGGTAACCAAAAAGCGCGGCGATATTGGAAAGTTCAAAGTGCCGA
Source organism: uncultured Bryobacteraceae bacterium (assembly GCA_964249105.1). GTDB lineage: Bacteria > Acidobacteriota > Terriglobia > Bryobacterales > Bryobacteraceae > Bog-105. Next base: position 10,031 of record CAXUBB010000030.1, read on the forward strand.
CGCTGCGCGACCTGGCGCACCGGGGGCCCTACATGCACGACGGCAGCCTCAAAACGCTAAGCGATGTGCTCGATTTCTATGCGGGAGGGGGATTATCAAACCCGCATCTCGACGACCGAATTCTCAAGTTCTACCTGGACGAGCAAACCAAGCGGGACCTGCTCGCCTTTCTCGACGCGCTCAACGGAGAGGGTTGGCAGCAGGCAGCGAAACCACCGGCGGAGCTTCCTCGTTAATTAAGCCTGCTTCGCCGCCAAGTCGCCAACAACGGGAAGCCTGACGGTCTTGCCTTGATAAGCCGTCACCATCATATAGATCCAGATCACAAGCACAAACAGATAATAGAGCGGAAACAGTAGGAAGCCGATGCCATGAGTCAGCACGGCAAGAATGGACAGAACAATCGAAAGCACAAACATGCCGACATTCAGGAATATGGACTGAAAGGCATGAAATCGCACAGTTTTGCTCTGATTATAGGGCGCAATCAGCAAAAAGATAATGCCTGTAATAAAACCAAAGAGGTAACAAAGAGCGCCGGCGACATTCATTGATAGTCCCGGAGCGTTAACGGCGGCTGATGTTCCGCCTGTATAGCTACTACCCGTTCCCGCTATAGGAGTGCCGCAGTTCGGGCAGAAACTGCCGGTCGCCTGCGCTCCGCAATTCTGACAAAAAGCCATAAGTTCCCTCACTTTCGATTTGGATCGTTCAAGTCTATCTCAGGTCAGAAGCAATTACTAGGCCGTTACAGGACGGCGGACGATGGATCGCAGTACTAAATTCACCCCGATCATGCCTACGGAGAACAAAGGCAGCAACAGCAGCGCCCGGTGGTACTGATTGCCTTGCGCCAGCGATCCGATAATTGGTGAGCTCACCGCGAGTCCCAGCCACCCGCAAGTAATCACAATGCCCAGGGCCGTGGCGGCGCCGCGATGAAAGGTGTCGCCGACCATGGCCAAAGTGGTCGGGAACACCGGCGCCATGCTCAAGCCCGCGCAGAAAACCGCAACCGTGATCGCGGTTGTCGATTGCAACGAAAGCATGATGTATGTGGTAATCGCCATCAAAATGGAAGCCGCCAACGTGACGGTCAGCGCGGGGATGCGGATCAGAACCCGCGAAACCACGACCCGGCCCACCAGAATGCCAAAAGCAAACCCGTACGCCACTACGCGTCCGGCGGTGGCCGGATCAAAATTTACCGTAATCAGATAAGTTTTCAGCCAGTTCCAGACGCCGACTTCGCAAGCCACATACAGAAATAAAAAGAGCGATAACAACAGCAGCGTCGGACGGGAAAGCAAGGCAGGCACTTCGTTAACCCGGAAAGAGGCTTCCCCGGAAGGCAGCGGCATCTTTGTCACGGCATCGACCAGCAGAGCCAAAACCGTTAAGGCCGCGATGGAATAGCACAAAGTAGCCGGTTCGATGTTTTGACTTCCGACATAGGTTGTCACGATGCCGCCCAGCCCAAAGAACAGGTTCAGGAAATTGAGCGCGGAACCGCGCCGCGTGGGTTCCATTGCGCCGACCAGGGTGTTGGCTCCCGTGACAACGATGCCGCCGCCCACGCCCAGCACGAAATAATCAATAAACAAACCGCCGTACCCGCCCGCATTCGGCGCGCCGACTAAAGAGATAGTCACAAGCGACAAGCCCGCCAGCAATGCTAATTTGCTGCCTTTGATGTCAATGACCGGTCCCGCCGAGAGTGAGGCAACGACCAAACCGAGTGCCTGAGCCAGCGCCAGGCTGCTCTGTTGTTCGGGACTGAGATGGTAAGTCGGCAGCAGCGCACCCAGAATCGGAGCAATTAAACCGTAGACAAAGATAGTCAGGGTGGCCGCTAGGATTAGCACAGTTGATGATACTAAACACATGAACCGCCGACGCTTCTTATGCCGGTCCGCTTCCGTTCTCCTCCTGCCGCAACTGGAAGGAAAGGATTCAGAACTGACGTGCGACGTGCTGGTAACGGGCGGTGGAGTAGGCGGGTTTGCCGCAGCCCTGGCAGCCTGCCGCCACGGAATGCGAGTCGTTTTAACGGAAGAAACGGATTGGATCGGTGGGCAACTTACTGCTCAGGCAGTGCCGCCCGACGAGCATCCCTGGATCGAACAGTTTGGTTCTACCCGCAGCTACCGCGATTACAGAACGGCTGTTCGCGACTACTACCGGCATCATTACCCTCTTACCGAACAGGCGCGAAGCAGGCCGGATCTCAACCCGGGAAACGGTTCCGTTTCGCGTTTAACACACGAATTTCGCGTGTCGGTATCAGTTCTTGAGGGAATGCTGGCTCCCTATGAAGGAAACGGACAGTTAACAGTTCTTCTCGAACACAAACCTGAGTCCGCGACTGTCGATGGCGACCGCGTGACGAGCATCACTATTACCGGTTCTCGCGGAACGAAGAGAACGATTACCGCCCGCTATTTTATAGACGCCACGGAACTGGGAGACTTGTTGCCACTGACCGGAACGGAGTTCATCACCGGCGCGGAAGCGCAATCGCAAACCGGCGAAATGCACGCTGCCTCCGCGCCGCAACCGGCGAACAGCCAATCGTTTACGTTTTGCTTTGCCATGGACTATCTGAAGGGCGAAGACCATACGATCGAACGGCCCCGCGATTATCAGTTCTGGCGTGATTATGTGCCCAAGCTGACTCCTCCCTGGACGGGATCGCTTCTCAGTTGGGCTGCCTGTGACCCCCGAACGCTTCGTTTGCGCCAGGCACATTTTGCTCCCAACTCCGAACCATCCGCGAACACTTCAGGACTCAATCTATGGATTTACCGCCGTATCGCGGACCGGGCCAACTTCACTCCAGGCACTTACCAGAGCGACATCACGTTGGTGAACTGGCCGCAAAATGACTACTGGCTCGGCGACCTGGTCACGGCGGACCCGGCGCGCAAAAAAGAGCTGCTGGAAGGAGGGAAGCAGCTAAGCCTGTCTTTTCTTTACTGGATGCAGACGGAAGCTCCGCGTCCTGAAGGCGGACAGGGCTGGAAGGGGTTGCGCTTGCGTAAGGATATTGTCGGCACCGAAGATGGATTGGCAAAGTCCGCCTACATTCGTGAATCCCGGCGCATGCAAGCGGAATTTACGGTTCTGGAGCAGCACGTGGGAACGGAAATGCGAACCGCTATTTCGAAAAAGCAAAAGGATGATCTCTCGGCGGAAACGTTCGCCGATTCGGTCGGCATCGGTTGTTATCGCATCGATCTGCACCCATCCGCCAGCGGCGCGAACTATATCGATGTCAGCTCGCTTCCTTTTCAAATTCCCCTGGGCGCGCTGCTTCCCAAGCGGATGGAAAATCTGATTCCTGCCTGCAAGAACATCGGCACGACTCACATCACTAACGGCTGCTATCGCCTGCATCCGGTAGAGTGGAACATCGGAGAGGCCGCCGGTTCGCTCGCAGCTTATGCCATCGAGCGAAAGACAAATCCACGAGCGATTCGAAACACAAAACCGTTGCTCGAAGACTTTCAACGCCGGTTGATCCAAGCCGGCGTGGAGCTCGCTTGGCCCCGCATACATCCCGTTTAAGCGAGAGAAGGCTCCAAGGCGCTTTCTCCAATCTGTTGCCGCCACAAGGCGTAGTAAAGGCCGGTATGCGCGACCAGGCTGGCGTGATCTCCCTGCTCCACGATGCGCCCTCTTTCGAGCACATAAATCCGCTCCGCATGCATAACCGTGGAAAGCCGGTGAGCGATGAGAATCGTCATGACATCCGACCGCTGCCCGACGTCGCGGATCGTGCGAGTGATCTCTTCTTCCGTGATGGAATCGAGCGCCGAAGTAGCCTCATCGAACACCAGCAGTCGCGGCCTTCGCAGCAGCGCCCGCGCAATCGAAAGCCGCTGCTTCTCTCCGCCCGAGACTTTCACGCCGCCTTCGCCGATCAAAGTATCAAGCCCCTTGTCCGCCCGCGCCAGCAAGGAATCCGCGGCGGCGCGATGCAGCACATCCAGGCACTCCGCATCCGTCGCCTCCGGGCGCACAAAGAGAAGATTTTCTCGAATGGTTCCGGAGAAAAGCTGAGTATCCTGCGTGACAAATCCGATCTGTACACGCAACTCGTCCGGATCAATCTCGTCTGCGGCGATACCGTTATAGCGAACCACGCCGTTATCCGGCTGGTATAGGCCGACCAGCAGTTTCACCAGCGTTGTTTTTCCCGCGCCCGAAGGACCGACAAAAGCCACCGTTTCGCCGCGTTCGAGACGGAAGTTGACATGGCAGACAGCCGGCCGGTTTGCTGTCCGATGTTGAAAGGTGACATCCTCGAACTCAAGCAACTCCAGATTCCCGAGCGGAACGGCATTCACCGGTTTCCGTTCCGGTGGAATCTGAAAAATCTCCTCCAGATTATTGAGCGAGGCTTCTGTTTCACGGTAGATGTTGATGATATTGCCAAGTTCCTGCAGCGGGCCAAAGATAAAAAACGAGTAGATAAACAGCGAGAAGAACTGCCCGACGGTAATGCGCTGCGTGAAAATCAGATAAAGCATCAGGAATAGAATGCTGGTGCGCAACAAATTCACTGCTGTTCCCTGCAGGAAGCTGAGACTGCGGAGATAGCGCACTTTCTTGAGTTCCAGCTTCAGGATTTTGTCGGTCGTTGTATTCAACCGCCCAATTTCCTGCCGCGCCAGACCTAATGTTTTGACCAGTTCGATATTCCGCAGCGATTCTGTTGTCGCGCCCGCCAGCGCTGTGGTCTCCGCGATGATGGTCTTTTGAATCGCTTTGATCTTGCGGCTCAAAACGGAGCTGATGACGCCCAGAAGGGGGACTGTTAACAGAAACGCGGGCGCAATGATCCAATCCACCCGCAACGCATAAATTGTGACAAAGACAATGCCCACCGTGGCCGTAAACAGGATGTTGACGAAGGCGGTAATAAATCGCTCGACATCGGTTCGGACCTTTTGCAGCTTGCCCAGCGTTTCACCGCTCCGCTGATCCTCAAAAACGGCGTATGGCAGCGACAACGAACGCTCCACGCCGTCCGCATAAAGCTGCGCTCCGGTACGCTGCGTAACGACATTGACGAAATAGTCCTGAAAATTCTTCGCCACGCGGGAAATAAACGCCACGCCGACCGCCGCGCCCAGCAGCAAGCTCACGCCGCTAATAAACTGTGCGTTGGTGTACTGATGGAACTTAGTAGCGTAGCGGTCAATGATGTAGCGAAAGATCAAAGGATCGAGCAAGGAAAAGATCTGGTTTATCGCCGCTAATAAAAGGGCCAAGCACACCAGCGGCCAGTACTTTTTGAGGTAATGAATCAGAAGAGTCATGGATCTCTCCATAGTCCCAAATGACAAGGCCCGATGTAACTCGTCGAAACGGAGGCAACTACATTACGGTCATAATATTATGAAGCAGCTTATCGGATGCTTTGCATTATGGTTCGCCATGTCCAGCGCTAGCCCGGCGCAGCATGAACATGACGGAGGCGGTCGGCCTGACGGCGACGCCCACGGCAATATCGGCGGACACATTCCGGATCGAGGCCCCGCTCCGTATCACGGGGATGCTAGTCATCAGGAACAAGGACGTCCGAGCCCACAGGGCCATGAACCGGATAGGCAATCGGCCCGCACTTTCCGCGATCAACCGGGACATCCCGAAGCGCCGCACGTTCATGCTGATAATCAGTGGATCGGGCATAATTCCAGGCCCGACGATTCGCATTACCATATCGATCATCCCTGGGAGCATGGTCGTTTCGGCGGCGGCATAGGCCGTGATCATGTTTACCGGCTGGCGGGAGGAGGCCCGCAGCGTTTCTGGTTCAACAATTTTTACTGGGGGGTTGCGCCCTATGACCTTGCCTACGCCAATAACTGGCTTTGGAACTCCGATCAAATTGTGATTTACGATGATCCGGATCACGTTGGTTGGTATCTGGCCTACAACGTGAGATTGGGAACCTACGTTCACGTTCAGTACCTGGGGTGAGATAGCGGCTTCATCAGTGAACTAAATGAAACTCGGTTTGTTGTGATAGAACCCACGAGGCATGACCGGAGGCATCAACCACGGCATCTTCCTCCAAACCCATTTGCACTTCCTGATTGTTCCATTCAGCAACCGGCGTCCAGGCGGAAAGCTCAATCGAAAACCAGCTCATAGGTAGAACCTGGACATCACCCCTGCCGGGAACACCTTCCTGGCGATCCCATAATCCGATCAGCGGACCCGCCGCATGGCCGTGATCGCCAATAGGGTGGCTGTAAATAGTTCCTTTGATTCCGGCTTCATGCATGGCATGGAGTGAGTCCTTCAGAACTTCATTGCCTGTGCGTCCCGGCTGTAAACGCTGAAGCACGACATCCTGCAAACGGTTACCGTTGCGTAAAGCCTGCTTCAAACCGGCGGGCGCATCCGTTTCACCCGGACGCAGCACATAACCCATATGTTGCGTATCGGTGTTGAGGCGCATGGCGGTGATGCCGAAGTCCGTATGGAGGACATCGCCGCGTTCGATCACGATTCCGCCCCCCTTGTGGAGAAAATCAAGTCCCTGCCGCGCGCCCGTGCGTTGCACCATCACGGACGGGTGGAACCAGGTTCCAAAACCCATATCGTTCACCTGCTGACGCAACCACCAGACCACATCTTCATCCGTCGTTTTTCCCGGTGTAATCACCTCATTCGAAAAAGCCCGCGAGATCAGCTTATGAACAATCGTCATCATCTCGCGGTAGGTCGGAAGCATGGGGGGAACACGCAATTCCTGATATTCGAGAGCTAAATTCTCCGCATGAACCACGCGCTTTACATTCTCAGGGCCGAGCGCGGCCATTAACTTTTCCTGCACTCCGACCGTCAGCCCATCGGAGAAGGCGTGCTTCTCCGAAATATCAACCGCGATGTTCTTCGGATGGCGCGAATCCACCAGTTTGCGCAACACCTGCCATTGCGAATCGCCATAGATCTCATGACTGGGCGCATTGGGATCGCGGTAAACGGTGTAAAGTCCGCCGTTGGAATCACCGCCCAGCGCGAAACGCTCAACCGGTTTCGACGGCCCCGGATCATTGAAAACGTAAACCGTGGTCCGCCGCGCCGCAAAAACCGTGGGCGACACCAGCGAAAAGAAAGCGGGGTCTTCCGCATACTCGCGGCAGGCAACAATCCACATTCCTACGCCATGTTTCCGCATCAGCATGGGAAGATTCTCATCGAGACGCGCCTGGAGCCAGGACTGCTGTAGAGCGGCCTGGGCACGCAGCGATGAGGGAAGAACGGAAGAGTCGGCGGCAACGACTGATTGAGTAAGAAAGATTGCAGACGTTAACAGAACCGCACAGAAAGATAAGAGGCGCATACGGATAATCCAGATTAGCCGAATGCGAACGGCGGATTAACCGTCAATTTACCTCTTGAAAGCCGCCTTTGACTTCGTCATAAACGCAAACGGTTCCGGCGGCGATATCGTACAGCCAGCCGTACACGGCCAGATTGCCTTGCGCGATTCGCCCTGCCACGGAAGGGTGAGTGCGAAGGTGGTTGATTTGCAAGACAACATTCTGTTCAATCAGGTGATGCAGGAAAGCGGGTTCGTCCGTTTTCGGAGAAAGCGCTTCCGCAACGCTCAAAGCGGTATGCGCATTTCGCAGCCAGCGCTGAACAGTCGGCAGTTTGTTCAATGTCTCCTGATGCATCAGCCCTTTCATGGCGCCGCAGTCGGAATGGCCGCAGATCACGACCTGATCGACTTCCAGCGCCGAAACAGCATACTCGATTACCGCTGATACGCCCCCAAGGACATCGCCGTAAGCGGGAACAATGTTGCCGATATTACGGGCCACGAAGATATCGCCGGGACCGGACTGCGTAATCAGCTCAGGGTCAATCCGGGAATCGGCGCACGTGATGAAGAGCGTGTGCGGCTCCTGCCCTTCCTCGATCACCTGCTCGTAAACTTCGCGGCGATGTGGAAACACCTCCTTGCGAAACTTGCGCACGCCGTTCAGGAGGCGTTCCCGTGATTCGTTCAGAGCAGGGCTTGGCATGGGAGATTAGTTTGCGTCGTCAGTCAATTTGTAAGGTTTAAACTTGACTCCGCTATTATAAGCAACTTGGCCAGCCGCGCTTCCCCTGCCCTTGCCCAAGCAAAATCCAGCGCGCTGCTCCATTTCATCCAGCCAGCCCAATACCGTGGACATGTCCGTAATATACGCTATGCCTATGGTTGTTCAGTACAAGACAAACTGGTCACGTATTCTGCGGCAGGTTGGTCGCTTTCTCCTTCTGCTTTTCTTTCTTTCGCTAGTCGTTACGGCGTTGGAGTATATTGATCATCCGTTTACGCGAATCGCTATCCCCGATCTGGTTATTTCCGTGCTGGGCGCGGCGCTGGGCATCCTGCTTGGTTTTCGCACTAATTCCGCGTATGCCCGTTGGTGGGAAGCGCGCCAGCTTTGGGGCGCTCTCGTCAACAGTTCCCGCTCCCTCGCGCGGCAGGCTGTTGCCTTCACGCGAGACCTCGGAGGCGAGCAGCAAGCGGCAGGCGATCGGTTTGCCCATGAGCTTGTTTATGCGCAGATGGCTTTTATCCATGCACTACGCTGCGCTTTACGCAAGCAATCGCCTTGGGAAGACATTGGTCCTTTCCTAAGCGCCGACTTTATAGCGAAGTTGCAAGGCGAACAGAACGTTCCCGCCGCGATTCTGCAACATATGGGGGAACATGCCGCTAACGGAGCACATGATGGGCTTATCACGGAATGGCGGCTGACTCGCCTTGACAGCACCTTCACGGATCTGGCAAACGCGCAAGGCGCTTGTGAGCGCATCAAGAACACGCCGCTTCCGCGCCAGTACGATCACTATCCTGAACTTTTTGTGCAGGCTTATTGCGTTCTGCTGCCGTTTGTTTTAGTTGAGGAGCTGAAACTTTTCACGCCGCTTGTCACGCTGGCTGTCGGCTTTGTGTTTCTGATTCTTAACCGTATCGGAAAGAATCTGGAAGATCCGTTTGAAAATACCGTTTACGATACGCCGATGACGGCGATATCGCGTACCATCGAAATCAATCTGCGGCAGACTCTGGGCGAGACAAAACTGCCGCCACCCATTCAGCCGGAAAAAGGCGTGCTGTGGTAGCGGGAAACGATTTAGAAGGTAAATCCCACGCGGGCAATTACCGTTCGCGGCTGTAGAAAGTGCGTGCCGCTGAAAGTGGAAAGGAAATTATAAACAGCCGCTAGGTTCGTCAGATTCTCAAACTGCACCGACGCCGTAATACGTCTGGCGCCCTCGGCATGAAGTAAGTTGTCCGTGCCGATTGCCAGATCGAACACGTTTCTTGGTTTAACGCGGTCCGGATTGTGGTCGTCGTTCTCCGTTCCGGTTTGCGGCAGAGTTACTAGTTTCGAAGTGCCTGTACCGCTGCAACTGGTAATGGGAGCCGCAAACGTCGCATACACGCCATCACAGGCAAAACCGATGGAGGTCTGCTGGGCAGCAGTTAATTGCAGGGCGGCAGCAACGTCCGGCACTCCGCTGACCACCAGGCCGCTGTCATAACGCCAGATAAAGCTGAAGTATTCGGCATTGTGCGGACGCTGGTAGCGCACATTGACCGTGGATTGCAGTTCCTGGTCGTGATCGATCCGGAAAACGCCTGCCGGGACTTGGGAAGTGTTCAGCAAACCGCCTGCTTGGGGCGGGAAGTAGCGGGCGCGCGTGTGCCCCGTGGCCCAGTAAGCAACGAAGCCGTGAATATTGGTGGTGCTGACACGCGCATCGACGCCGTCGAGTTTTGAATTATGCCAGGCAATAGGAAAAGTGATCGTCGTATTTTGCAGGGTGCTGAAATCGAACGCATTGCTCGTGTACTTCCAGAAATAATCGGCATCGACCAGGATGTATTTGCCGATGCCCTGCTGAAAACCGAGATTGTACTGATTGCGGCGGCCGGGTGAGATGGCCGCCGCCTGACTCGCTCCCAGCACGGCTAAAGCCTGACCATTGTTGAGCCCGGACGCGCTCGAAAGCAGCAAGTTCTCGTTAAACGGCGTTTCAAAGGTCCGCGAGTAAGCGGCACGCAGCACGGTATTGGTTTTCTTGAAGTTGTAAGCCAAACTGACGCGCGGCTGCGGAGCGCCGTCGGAAGTCAGTCCATAATAAGTATCGCCGCGCAGCCCGACGTTCAGGATGAGATTGCCGAGCGTAATCGCATCCTGCACGTACGCTGCATATTGATTGATGTTGTGAGCAGCGCGGTACTGGAACGGCCTTCCTCCTCGTGAAAGGTCGAAGGGAATCAGGCCCGGCTCCAGGCTGGTATTCGGGGAATAACCCAGGGCTTCGCACGTGTTTGGATCGGTGACGGAAGAGATTGTCACGGGAGCGCCGTTCGCGGTATTGCAAACAGCGTTTAGTGTCGGATCGGTGATGCCGAAGTTAAAGGATTCCACTAAACGGGTTTGCTTTAGATCGATACCGGCTTTGATATTGTGTCGGCCCTTGTTGATTGCAAGATCACTACGAAGGCCATAGTTCAGAAGTTGGCGGCTCTGGCTCTGCGTGGAGGGAGTATCGGCAAAAGGATCGCGGCTCGGATAATAGTTGAACTGGTCCTTGCGCGCATAAAGATTCGCCGTCAGCAGCATTTGGGAGTTGAACGTATGCTGATAACCGGGCGCAATATTCCAGGTCAGCACCCTTTGCCGCTGATCCTGGCTGAGCTGATCGTAGCTGTTGGGAATCTGTATCCAATTGCGCGCCGTGAATACGTTGAGGTGGAATACGTCAATGGCCGTCGGTTGATAGTCGAGACGATCAAAAATCGTTTCGTTGTTGCCAGCATCATGAAAGGGAGTAAATTCCGGGCTGTCGAGAAAGCGCCCGCTGCGCGAGCCGTCCAGAGCAATGAAGTTGCCGAACTTTTCATTTCCAAAACCATAGCTGACATCTCCGCCC
>CAXUBB010000030.1:21002-21268 GCA_964249105.1 uncultured Bryobacteraceae bacterium
CCGGACCGAGTTGTGATCTGATCAACCAAGCTGCTTTTATCGCCGAACTCAGCGTTGGGAGCGCCGGTGTTCAGGGACATGCTCTGGATGGCGCTGGTCGGAAGCTGCGTGGAAAACACCTTGCTCTGTTGATCGCTGATCGGTTGGCCGTCGATGACGAAGCTCACCTGGGCGTGATCGCCCATGGGATGGAACGAACCGTTTGAATCAGCCGCGACGCCTCCGGTGCTGAGCGTAATGGCTTGACTGAGACCGGCTCCGGGATC
>CAXUBB010000031.1:0-17433 GCA_964249105.1 uncultured Bryobacteraceae bacterium
ACATTGGAGGAGGCAATCGGGAAGTAACGCCGCTGCAATTCGCCGTTGAAGAAAAAGAACAGCTTGTCTTTCTTGATGGGACCACCCACGCTTGCTCCCGCTTGATGACGCCAATCCTGCGGCTTCAGGCCATTAGAACTGATATCGGTAGCGTTCAAAGTTGAGTTCCGGAAGAACCAATAGGCGGTGCCGTGAAACTCATTCGTGCCGCCGCGCGTAATGGTGTTGACAATGCCGCCGGAAGCGCGGCCAAACTCCGCGAGTGAGCCGCTGGTGATTACCTGGAATTCCTGTACGGCATCTTGCGAGATATTGTAAGTGCGTGTGCGGCCCGCATTCTCGTCATAGAAGTCGTTCGTCGTATCGATGCCGTCCGTCAGGAAGGAGTTTCCGCCAGCCAGGCCGCGAAAAGTCAGCAGCCCAAAACCCGCATCGGACGTTACGCCCGGTGTTAAAAGGACAAAATTGTCAACGCGCCGGCCATTAATCGGCAGATCCAGTATCTGAGCGCTGCTGACAAGTCCGGAAACATCCGGTCTAGCGGTATCCACAATGGGCGCTTCCGACGTGACCTCTACTTGCGTTGCCGAAGAGGAAATCTGGAGAGATGGCGCCAAATTAACCGTTTGACCGACGTTCAAATTAATATCTTTCACCTGATAGGTGGAAAATCCCGGTTGAGTAATCGTGACATTATAGCCGGGGGCGGGAATCAGCGAGGGTGCGTTAAATACGCCGCCATCCGTCGTCTTCAACTCGCGCCGGATGCCCTTTGATTGGTTTTCAACAAGAACGCTGGCTCCGGGCACCGCGCTGCCTGTTGGGTCTGTCACAGTTCCTGAAATACTGCCTGTGCCTGCGGTGTTTTGCGCCGGCAGGGTACAGCATAATGCCGCAAGCAGACACACTGTCCGTGTAAAGTTTCGCATCATAAAAATCCCCGTAATTCAGGATAGCCATCAAAAGTTTCACTTCGGCTACTAATTTTTTGATTGCATCCCATAAGCGGTCAAAGTACCGGTTCGAGTAAGGAAACCTCACGATTGCTATACTGCGATTTCATTTCAATTGCAATCAGGATCTATGCGACGAAAAGTGACCGTTGTGGGCGCGGGCAATGTTGGAGCGAATACGGCTCAAAAAATTGCCGCAAAAGAGTTGGCGGATGTGGTTCTCGTGGATGTTGTCGAGGGTGTTCCCCAGGGCAAGGGACTCGATATGCTGGAGTCAGCGCCCGTGGAAGGTTATGATGTTCGCATTGTCGGCACGAACGGTTACGACGAAACAGCGGATTCCGATATTGTGGTGATTACCGCCGGACTCGCGCGCAAGCCGGGCATGAGCCGCGATGATCTTCTGTTTGCGAATTACGAAGTCGTCAAGAGCGCTACCGAACAGGCCGTTAAGCATTCTCCCAACGCCATCCTGATGCTTGTCACAAACCCGCTGGATGCCATGTGCTGGACAGCCATGAAGGTGTCCGGCTTTCCGCGTGAGCGCGTCATTGGCATGGCGGGTGTCCTCGATACGGCGCGCTTCCGGACTTTTATTGCCGAAGAACTGAGTGTTTCCTTTGAGAATGTAACGGCCATGGTGCTGGGCGGCCATGGTGACACCATGGTTCCGCTGGTGCGGTTCACCAACGTCAGCGGTATTCCCTTGAGCGAGTTAACCGATCAGGCGACGATTGATCGCCTGGTGCAGCGCACGCGGGATGGCGGCGCGGAAATCGTCAAATATCTAAAAACCGGTAGCGCCTATTATGCTCCGGCTGCTTCTACTGTTGAGATGGTTGAATCGATTCTGAAGGATAAAAAAAAGGTCCTGCCATGCGCTGTCTACTTGACGGGCGAGTACGGTCTTAACGAGCTGTTTGTCGGTGTTCCCGTGAAACTCGGCTCGAAGGGCGTCGAAAAGATTTACGAAATCAAGCTCGATGCCGGTGAAGAAGCGGCATTGAAGAAGAGCGCCGAAGCAGTCCGCGAACTGGTGGGCGTCCTCAAACAAAAAGTCCAGTAGCAAGCGCAAGAACTTTACTAAGTTTCCCATGCCGCGATCAAAATCCGCTGTTACGAAAGCGGTGAGCAACAACGTTCCTCGCGTCCATCCTCAATTCGCTTGTTTCCAAGTGAAACTCGCCCCGTCGAAGATTCACCGGTGGGGCGTTTACGCCGCCGAGTTCATCCCGGCCGGGCGGAAAGTCATTGAGTACACCGGCGAACGCATCAGCCGTCGTGAAACCCGCCGCCGCTCGGAAGAGAGTGAATTCACTTATCTTTTTACGCTCGATTCCTACTGGAGCATTGATGGCGCGGCCGGAGGATCAGGAGCCGAGTACATCAATCACTCCTGCGATCCGAATCTGATTTCCCGCATTCTCAAAGGACACATTCTATATATGAGCGTACGGGATATTAAAAAGGGCGAAGAACTGACGGTTGACTATCGATTTGACAAGAAGGTGGCGAAAGTTATTTGTAAGTGCGGCTCGCCCAAGTGCCGCGGAACCATCAACGTCATGTGAGCCTATCAGGATTCTCTGAGCGCTAAAAGCAACAGAATACTTACCTCCCTACGAGAGCAATATGCATTACAGGCACTAAAGTATTAGAAAATTACTGCCGATAAGGAGCGCAGACAGGCAGATATATGGAAGTGCATGTAGGCAGGAATAAAAAAACGGTATCGATTTGCGAGACGCAGCCTTTAACGGTAAAGGGTCTGGTTCACTTATTGGAGGGAACCGACGATCTGGCCTTTGGTTCGTCCCACGGTTCACCGGCGGAATGGATGCTCAGCCCCAAAGCGGAAAGAACAGACATTCTCATCATTGATAAAGGACTTGGCGCCAAGACTGTTCTTGACGCTCTAACCCAGTTGCCGGCCGAGCACGGGACAGCACGCTCCACCGTTCCGGCAGTCGTTGTCTGGGGCATGTCGATTACGGAAGCCGAGGCGCTTCGTTTTCTCCAGGCAGGCGCGAAAGGCATCATTCGAAAATCAGCGGATACAGGAACGGTGCTTTCCTGCCTCCGGGCCGTAGCGGTCGGCAGGAGCTGGATGCAGGACTCCGTATTCCGTGAAGCAACCAACATGGAAGCGCAGCTCAGAACAGACCTAACGCCGCGTGAGCATCAGGTGATGGAACTGGTGGAGCAGGGCTTCAAGAATCGCGAAATCGCGCAAGAACTTGGCATCCGTCCCGGCACGGTTAAAATTCATCTCAAGCACATCTTCGAGAAGACCGGCGTGCATGGCCGTCACGGTTTAGCGCTGAACGGGCTTCGTCAGAAGGGCGTTATCTCGCTCCTGGCGTCGTAATTTACGTCAGTTCGACGCTTTTACTTTATTAATAATTGTCGCTACAATCTAAGCTTTTGCAGAGAGGCGGCATCAAATGCGTATGGCGCGAATCGGCATCGTACTGGCTTGGGCGTTGTTTTGCATTGGCGTAGATACGTTTTCACAAGAACAAAGGATGACAGTCATCGGTAAACTCACCCGCGCAATGGCTATTGGGGGCGAATCAACCGGCTGGGCGATTCAACTTGAGTCCGATGCCAACATTGGCGGTAAATCGGTCAACACCATTGAGATTGTTTTTCGCGACAGCAGGAAACTCGAACAACTGCAAGATAAGCGCGTCAGGGTCATCGGTATGCTCTCTTATCGGAGCGGAGTAGAGACCGGCAGACGCCCGGTTCTCGATGTCTCATCCATGGAGGAGACTGCTCGATCGGCTCCGGGCCGGAGTTTAACTCAACTCTTTGGGCGAATCTGGCAATTAACGGAGACAACATCAAAGCCTGCATTCGGCGGCGTTTATGTGTTCCTGGCCAATGGAACACTGCTTGAAACCTCCTGTGTCGAAACCTACCGGATTGCCAGGTGGTCCGTTGATAAGAACAACCCTTTGGTCCTGCGCGTGGTGGAGGATGGCCAACTCGCGTTTACAGCGGTGATCATTCGCTTAACCGGTCAGATGTTGCAATTACGGAAGAGCCTGGCGCACGGCAACGAGACGCGGAATGTGACATTTAAAGCCGTAGAACGGGAATTTGTCTGTCCTGACTTGCGGAAATAGGAAGATTCAAGGGGGCGAACAGCGTCGAAAGGCCCGCAAATGCTAGGGCCCGCGCCTACCATTCTCCCGATTTAGCTGGTTTTACCGGGTTTTCAGTAGCATGCGCCACAAAATCATAAAAAATCCCTTATTTTTTGCCGTTTTTACTTTACAAGCGCATCTCACTTCCGTATCATCGAGTTGACTAAGCAGAACTCAGAACATTTTGTCAGGTTTTTGTTTTACGCCTAAATCGCAAACAAAACGTACAGACAGGAGTTCTCTTTCAAACTCAAACCACAGTAGGAGTTTTTAGATGGCTGAAGCAGCAAAACGTATGACCCAAACCGCGATTGTGAGAGAACTGGCGGAAACCTCCGGAATCAACAATCGTGTGGCGAAACAATTTATGGATAACCTGGCGGAAATGGCCGTTCGCGAAACGAAAAAGAGCGGCGTGTTCATACTGCCTGGAATTGGAAGGCTCGTGCGCGCCGAGCGTAAAGCGCGCACCGGCCGTAACCCTGCCACGGGAGAAACTATCAAAATTCCGGCCAAGAAGGTCGTGAAATTCCGGATCGCCAAGTCCGTCAAGGATTCAATTGTGCCGCCCAAAAAAGTAGCGAGCAAGTAAACTTGCGCTTCAACGAAAAACCCCGCGGGTCAACTCCGCGGGGTTTTCAGTTTCGTGCCGCTTGAGAAAGCAGACGCTACGCTAAAGTTTGCGGTCCTTGTCCGTCTTTTCGTCCTCTTCCTTCACCGCGCCCTTAAAGTGGCGGATGCCCTCGCCTAATCCCTTGGCCAGTTCCGGTATCTTCTTGCCGCCAAATAGTAAAACCAAAACAACCAGAATCACCAGAAGTTCAGTCGGGCCAATCGATCTCAACATGCAAGCCTCTTTTCGTTACGTAACAATTCTATTGTAAACGTTCTGGAACTTCCGCTTATGCCTTTTCCATTAACTCACCCCTGCTGAAATACTGCTCCAGCCAGCCGGAACACTAAGCCGAGCAATAACAGTGGAAGCACAATAGCAAAAGCCTTGCCTTTGTTGATTCGAAAGGCGGCGCTTAGAATCAGCACCATCATGACCGCCCACCAAATCTCGAAAAGAGAAAAAAAGCCAACGAAGGCCGTCAGATATTTATTGGCTCCTTCGGAAAGAAAGATGTCCAGCCCGAGCGGTGGACTCAACGCGGCCATGGTGGACGCCTCCCCCTTGGCTTTTAGGATGACCAAGCTGGCAATCGCGGCCAGCATTTGAATCAGCGAGCAGCCCGCTACCAAGTTGAACAAAGACCGGAACTTTGCGTTGACGGTTAAAACCGAGCACATTCCAAGCAGAATCAACGCCTGCACAGCCATAAAAACTCCGGTTAATACCGGAGTGAGATACATGGAAATCCGCTGCACCGTCATGGCGATGCCGATATTCTTCTGAAGCTGCTCCGGGCTGAGACTGGCGGACGGCGGCGCCACTTCCATCACGTGCTGGATAAAAGGCATTCTCATGTAGATCGCGATCGTGGATACGATGGAGATCAGGATCAACGGACCAAGCCAGAACCACTTGCGAAAGATCCGCTGCGCCGCGCCGGGAGGATCGATAAAGAAACTACCCATTCCTGCAATGTCGTCAGCCACGGTTTCAGGGCGGTTCGCGGGCAGTCCGGATACAGTTGTGCTCATGGCATTCTCCTTTTGAATGTTGACCCGCATTATACTCGTTTGCTGCTGAAATCAAAATAGCTTTCTTAAAATTCGCCGTCACCAGTTACCTTGAAAGGGAGATGTCCCTGCGTTCCCTACCCGGACTCATTCTGCTCTTCCTCAGTCTTTCTTGCGGTCACAAGCCGGAATCAAAAGGACCTGCGCGCCACTATCAGTTAACGGGCCAAGTCGTTTCCTTGAATCAAAAGAGCCAGACAGCTTTGATCGACGCGGCTGCCATCCCCGGCTATATGGAGGCCATGAAGATGGATTATCCGATTGCCTCTCCATCCGAGTTCAATTCCCTTTCGGCGGGAGAATCGATCAAGGCAACAGTGAATGTGTATGAATCCGGAGACTACGACCTTTCCGGTATTCAAAAGACCAATGCGGGAAAGTAGGGGTGAGTTCTGTTCATGTCTACGCCTTTGAAGAACCCGGCTCCTCCCTTCTGGTAACTTAATCTTAGAAATTCTCTATCGAGAGGTTTGCAGGATGTCCCAGCCTGATGATAACGAGCGGAGCCAACAGCCTTCCCGTCGTGACCTGGTGAGGCTCGGCGCTGCTGCTGGAATAGCTGTTGCCGCCGCACCCGGCATCACCAAAGTCCATGCCGGAGAACGGATCAAGTACGGTTTTATCGGCACGGGCAGCCGTGGAACTTACCTGCTGGGTCATCTCGCCAACATTGATGAAGGCCATTGCGCGGCCCTTTGTGACGTCAATCAGGACTCGCTCGACCACGCCGCCACCGTCGTCAAAACGAATCCCAAGAAGTATAAAGACTACCGCGAACTGCTCTCCGATAAGGAAGTCGAAGCTGTTTTTATCGCGGTGCCGTTGTATGTTCACTTTCCGGTCACTCGTGACGCTCTGTTGGCCGGAAAGCATGTTTTCTGCGAAAAGAGCCTGGTTTTCAAGCCGGAAGAGGTTCACGCTTTACGTGCTCTCGCGCAACAGCATGCCAAGCAGACCCTGCAAGTCGGGTTACAGCGCCGCTACAGCATCTACTTTCAATCGGTCAAGAACATGATTGATAACGGAACGCTGGGCAACGTCACTCATATTCACGCCCAGTGGCACCGAAATCCAGGGTGGACCATGAAACCCGGCGGGGTGGACAACCCCAAGAACTGGCGTCTTTTCCGCCAATACTCCGGCGGTCTCACCGCTGAGTTGGCGTCTCACCAAATCGACGTGGCGGATTGGTTCTTCGGCGATGGTCCCGAGTTCGTTTTGGGCCTGGGCGGTCTCGACACTTGGCATGATGGCCGCGATGTTTACGACAATATCCAATTGATCTTCAGCTATCCGAAAGGCCGGAAGCTGATGTATAGCGCCATTACAACCAATCAGCATCTGCCGATTCTGGGCGCAACACGGCCCGAGTTCGGCATGATTGTGATGGGCACTGCGGGCGCGGTTGAAATGACCCTGGGCAGCGATAACGCTCTGCCTACTGCGCTCTGGTACCGCGAACCCGCCCCCACTCTCGTCTCGCCCGGCACGCAGAAAACGGAGGCGAAAGCGGGTGCCACTTTTGCGCTGGCCGGTCCACAAAAGGGCATCCCCATTCTTACCCCTACCACGGAGGTGGACTGGAAAAACGATCCTTTCCTCGCGCGTGAATCGAAGCTGGCCCGCCGCTGGCTTTACAGCAAAGGCATCATGACTCCCGAAGAGGATCGCAATCCAGTCGATACCGAGCTGATCAGCTTCTTAAATGATGCTAAAACCGGAGCGCGCCCCAAGGCGGATGTGGAAGTGGGCCTTGCCGATTCAACAGCCGTCATGCTTTCAAACCTCTGCATGGACGAAAATCGCCGCGTCTACTTCAATGAAATAGACAAAATGGGCCTGGATACCACGGAGGCTATGAGCCGCCAGGTCTCCTGACTTCCGTTATAGATAATGATGAACGGAATAGTTAGGAAAGTAGCGGAATGGATAATGCCTCCGACGAATTTTCTATAAGATAGGGGCGGAAAACTTCTGGTCTTAGGCGTGCATAACGTAAGGCATGAAACTGAATATGCCCGCCGCCAAAAAGAACCTTGTTTGCAATAGCCTGGTCTGTTTCACATTTGCAGCACTGACGGCGGCTTGCATCTACATCATGATTATTTTTCCGCAGGTTGATTAAAGCGGTTTTTCAACTAGCAACAGTATGGCTCTCCAGGCGTATACAATCCGTTTATGCCTCTGGGAAAGTCATGCTGTGCCCTTTGCCCGCTCGCTCTTGCGGCGTTGTTCCTGAGCGCCTCGGAAACCCCCGCCCTCGCGGAGCAGATCACGGATGCCGAACGCATCCAGTGGTTTCAGCACGATAAGTTCGGGATGTTTATTCATTGGGGTCCGTATTCCTATCTGGCAGGGGAATGGAAGGGACAGCGTATTCCGGTCGGTACCGAAGCCGAATGGATTATGCAGCGCTTCAACATACCAGTAGCCGATTACCGCGAGATGGCCCATCACTTGAATCCTGTTCACTTTGACGCCGAGAACTGGGTGGCGCTTGCTAAAGCGACAGGAATGAAGTACCTGGTGATCACTGCTAAGCATCACGACGGCTTCGCGATGTACCACTCGAAAGTATCGAAATACAACATCGTCGATTGGACGCCATTTCAACGCGATCCGGTCGCGGAGATATCGGCAGCCTGCCGGCAGGCCGGTATCCGCTTCTGCGTCTACTACTCGCACCGCGAGGATTGGGACCATCCCGACGGCTACGGCAACAACTGGGATTACGACCGCTCCCGCAAGAACTTTGACCGCTATCTGGAGGAGAAATCAAAGCCGCAGTTGCGCGAACTCCTTTCGAACTATGGTCCGGTCGGGCTTGTCTGGTTTGATCGCGGCATGGATACGCCGGAACATACCCGTCAGTTCATTGGGATCGTGCGCCAGTTGCAGCCCCGCTGCCTCATCAACGGGCGAGTGGGCAACTACGGCGCGGACCTGATGGGTGACTACCAGGATATGAACGATAACGGCATGCCCACGGGCGGCCTCCAGGAGTACTGGGAAACGCCGCAAACTCTGAACACGACCTGGGGTTACAGCCAATTCGATCAGCAATGGAAAACCGCCGGTGACGTAATTCACCGTCTGGTGGAGATCGTCAGCAAAGGGGGAAACTACCTGCTGAATATCGGCCCGATGGCCGACGGCACGATCCCGGAACCCAGCGTGGCTACTCTTCGTGAAGTCGGCATTTGGATGCAGGCCAATGGGGAAAGCATTTACGGCACTTCGGCCAGCCCCTTGCCGGAACAGACCTGGGGCCGCAGCACCGTGAAAGGCAACAGCTTGTACCTCCATGTATGGAGTTGGCCCGCTGACAACAAACTGCGCATATCAGGCTTAAACAATCAAGTCCTGTCCGCCTATGCGCTGACAAATCGCTCACGCCCTTTGACAATCAGCCGTGTGAACGGCACCCCGGTGATCGCTCTGCCGCCCCATCCTCCCGACGAACGCGATACGGTGATTGCCTTGCAACTGGATGGGTCTCCCAGGGTCGATGCGGCCACCGTGACGCAAGGAAGCGACGCGCCTTTCGAACTCGACTACGTAGCGGGCGTTACGGCGGGTAAAGCGGTAAAGCGCTTCAATCGCGACGGCAAATTTCATATCGGCAAATGGACAGGCCCGGAAGACTCAATCACCTGGCGAGTGCTGATCAGCCAAACCGGCGAATATAACGTACGCATTCGCTACTCCGCTCGTCAGGAATCGAAGGATGCGAAGTATGTTGTGAAAATCGGCGGCCAGACTGTAACCGGGACAGTCGTGCCCACTGGCGAGGGATATCAATACAAAACTTTTGATTTAGGCAAAATCAAGCTTTCCAAAGCCGGTTTTTCAACTGTGCAGATCAAGCCCACTGCCGAGCGCAATCACAACCTGATGTTCTTTCAAGCTCTCGAACTGATACCGTTTGGTCCAACAATGGTGGAGTGAGCGGTGGTGAGAATTCCTTTCCAAAATCCATTGATCCTCTAGATTTTGCGGGCACAATCGTCTGACAGCAACCGTTTCATTGCGCAAACAAAGGTTTATGCAATTTTTTACTCATCGAGAACTCCCAACTAAGTTAGGTTATTTTCTGCCGACCCAAATGGAAGGTGCGCCGAGGAAGTACCAAAGAGCAATCCCGTGTCGCAGATAGCACACCCGAAAGAAGAGAGCGGAATGAATGGAAGAATCGGGCGACGATAGAGGTGGTGAAGAATATCCCACAAGACATGAAGAATCCATCCCACGCCTACGAACCGGTAATCCGACAACGAACGAAAGGCGAGCCAAAGGAAAAGCGCACCGTAGGCAACCTCCCAAAAGCGAAAACCGCCTCCGAAGTAAACAAAGCCTGCACCGGCAATCATAAGGGCGCTGAACTGTTTACGAGTAGGCTCCCTGAGCAACGAAGTGAGGGCGATGAAAAGTCCCGAAACCACCATAGGGGCGATGACGTTGGAAGGCGTAGGAAGCTGCATTTATCTCCTTCTTTCGCAAGCTATTTGTGACATTGACGGATTTCTCCACTTACGTTTTTGTTTACCGAATGAGCCTCACCACTTCAGGGGGGATCTGACGATTACTTTATGGCAGCCAGAACAACATCGACCTGTAAGGCGATGAGGCGGCGCATGTGAGCTGCATCCTCGGCGATATCCTTGAAACCCCGCATCGAAAAGATCAAGATGCGCGCAAGCTCCTCCGGCGTGGTTCTCAGCTTAGAAGCGGCTACGGCATCGCGAAGCAAATCCGCCCAGAATGCCTCTAAAACTGCATACATCTCGCGCACAGGAGCGAAATCCAGATTAAAAACATCCTTGGCGTCCGGATGCGCCTTTGTCAGGTCGTATCCTACCCCGGCCCATTGCTCGCAGCAGAAGTGCAGCTTCTGCTTGAGAGTTCGCATTTTCGGCAGCGCTTCCCGGTATTGCTGGAGTTTGTCCTGTATCAGACGCTCCGTTACAGCGGCAAAAATGTCTTCTTTTCGCGGGAACACCAGGTAAAGCGCAGGCCGCGAGATACGGGCCTCTTCTGCGACATCGTTCATCGTAGTCCGCGCATGACCGTACCGCAGAAACACAGCAGTCGCAGCGGTGACAACCGCATCTCTCTTGCGGCTCCCATCCGCACCTAGCGGTTTCACGATTCTTACTTTATCACTATTGACAAATTCATCATATAACGTCAATATATAAAAGTGTCAAGTAGTCCTCAGGTTCGGGTCCGGCCTCATCAGAGACCCCGGGCCCTGGACGATGAGAAAAGGACCTTTATGCCCACCCAAGACTATCTGTCTGTATGGAACATTTATCTATCTGCTTGGTCGGACATCAGCGCCGAGGAGCGAGTGAAGCTCATCGAGAGCTGCGTTGCTGAAGACTGCGTCTACACCGATCCCACCGATCAGCGTCATGGGCGTCAAGATCTCATTGCACGAATCGAGCTTTCGAAGCAGAAATACCCTGGCGCTCATTTCAGGAACGACAAGTTTTTCAACCACCACGATCAGGGCCTTTGTAACTGGACCATGTTCGACGCTCAGGGCCAGATACTCGCAAACGGGACGAGCTACTCGCGCATTGGGGAGGACGGCCGGCTTAAGCAGATGACGGGCTTTTTTTAGCAGTCTCTGCCCGGTGCTCTGACGCTCGCGGCAAGAAAACAGAAAGGACAATTTATGCCTGCAGTCTTCATTCATGGAGTTCCTGACACCTACCGTGTTTGGAATCCCATACTGGAGCACTTAGACCGGCCCGATGTCGTGACCCTCGCTCTGCCCGGCTTCAATAGTCCAGTCCCAGACGGCTTCACTGCGACTAAGGAAGAATACGTCGGTTGGATCATCGCGGAACTGGAGCAGCAGCGTGAGCCGGTCGACTTGGTCGGTCACGATTGGGGCTGCATCTTCGTTGTCCGAGTAGCGTCCTTGCGGCCTGATCTGGTGAGAACCTGGGCGGCCGGCGACGGGCCTGTGAGCAAGGAGTACGAGTGGCACGAGTTGGCCAAGATCTTTCAAACGCCAGGAGCAGGCGAGGAGTTCATGGCCAAGCTCAACCCGACGGAGTTTGGCAAACGAATGGAGCAAATGGGGGTGCCGTCGGCCTTAGCAGGAGACGCGGCTAACCGCATTGATGGACAGATGAAGGACTGCATTCTTAGCCTTTACCGTTCTGCGCTACGTGTTGGGAGCGAGTGGCAGCCTGGATTGGCTAACATCAGCTCGCCCGGCCTCGTCTTTTGGGGAATTTCCGATCACGCCTGCCCGGTTGCTTTCGCCGACCGGCTCGCAGAAGACACCAGAGCGCGTCGCGTGCTCAAGTTCGACACCGGTCATTGGTTTCCGCTGCAAGCACCGCGCGAGACGGCCGATGCTTTGAAGGACCACTGGAAAACCGCAGATTCGAAGTACTAGTCGTAATTGCTACAAATTTTCACAACGACCATCGCCAAGGAGAAAGAACACACCATGCAGCTCACTGAACTCAGTCCCCAAGACATTGCTGCCGGAGCAGCAGCTATTCCCGAGAACACGCCGTTTGTCATGCTCAACCTGCTCCGCTATAAGAAGCAGGCCGACTATGGCGGCAGCAGTCAATTTGCTCCCTGCTCGGGAAAGGAAGCTTACTATCAACGCTATGTTCCGGCATTCGCAAAAATTGCGTCGCAATCCGAGAACACCAAAAATTTCAAGCCGGCTTTTGTCGGTTCCGTGATCGCTTCTCTCGTCGGCTCCGAAGACGAACCGTGGGATGACGTAGTCCTTGTGGAGTACGGCAACTACGCTGCGTTTCGCGCTGTTACCGAAAGCGCGGACTATGAGCGCGATGCTGCGCCGCATCGTCGCGCTGCGCTTGAAAACTGGCGTCTGATCGCCGTGCAGAAGCAGCAGATCGGCTGAGCTTGAGGAGCACCGCACTTATCGTCGCTAAAGCGGCCTTGCCAGATCACCAGCATATCCATGACCGCCTGGGCAGTCAACTTATTGACGCGAGCCGTTTCAGTCGCGAGACACAGAGGCGAATAAGGATAGCTCCCGGAACGTCGCATCAGCGGAAGCTGTCGTGGCAGGTCGTAGGACGGAAGGCGGCCCCGTCTCGTATTGCGCAAACAAGCGTTTGCGCAATAGAACGGCGACCCCGCTGTTGCCTCGATTTCCGCAGTGCGGAACTGTATTGCACAACTCAATCGATTCGGAAATCTGGAACTGGCCGCTCAACCTGCGGCATCTCGACGCCGTGCGTGTTCGCGTCGTCACATCCGTTATGTGCTCCTATGATCCTCGTCTTTTTTAATTCGGCCCACGAATCGTTAAATAGAATAGGCCCTGTTTGAAACACACGATAATAAGGAAAGCTATGAGCGCCAATACCACTCTTTCCGAAGACCTCCGCTAGAAGCTCGAAACCCTCGCCGGGCCGGACAAAACCGCCGACGATCTGGCGAATGAAATGATAGCCAGCTATATTCATCAGCGCGAGCAGGATAGAGACTGGCGCGATTTGGTGAGCTTTAGCCGAGAGAACGGCGCGGCATCGGGCTATACCGAGGCTGACGTGATTGATCTCGTCCATCAGACACGTCGCAGGCAATGAAGCGGCTCACGCTGGATAGCAATATTTACATCTCGGCCTTCGAGTTCGGCGGCATGCCCCTACGCATGTTGGAACAGGCGCGTGCCGGAGAAATCGAGGTTGCCATCTCCACGCCGATGATTCGGGAGATACAGCGCGTCCTGCGTAAAAAATTCCATTGGCCAGAGGATCGGCTGGAGCAGCTTGAGCGCAGTATCTCATAATTCACGAAGCGCGTAGAGCCGGACGCAAACGCTCGATTTGATAAAGGACGATCCCGATGATAACCGCATGCTGGAATGCGCCGTTGCGGCGGGCAGCGAAGCGATTGTGACCGGAGACAAGAAACACTTGCTGCCGCTACGTTTCTATCAAGGGATAGGAATCATGCAGGTGAGCGACTTTTTCGCAAGCGGAGTGGAGCACTAGCGAGCTATGCCCTTCTCAGATCCTTCGCTACAAATCAATATAATGTAAAATACCCAGCGTCAAAATCATTTACAAGGAAATGTGCTAAGAGTTCGGTAGCTGGGGGACTACCGGCGCTTAGAACGCAGTATGGCCGAAGACTCGCGCAGATCAGCAACAGGGGGGACAGAAGAGGGGAGTAATTACTGGGCGGAACTGAAGGCGCTCTTTGATTCCGCAATCTTGCTAGATCCACCGGAACGCCAGTTCTTCATTGAAAGCGAGTGCGGGCCGAATGAGGAACTGCGCCGGGAATTGGAATCCCTGCTGCTTGCCTATGACGAGACAGGCAGCTTTCTCGAGCAGCCTGCCGCCTCCGTCAGATCTTTTGCCGATACTGTATTTGCTCCGACTGGAACTACTTTCCCTTTAGGGGAAAGCGAAAGGGTAGCCGTGGGCAGCCGTATTGGCGCCTACTCGCTGGAACGGGAGATCGGTCGCGGCGGCATGGGCGCGGTATATCTGGCGACCCGCGCCGATGGCGAATTTAACAAACGTGTTGCTATCAAGCTCATCCGCAGCGGGCGGGAAAATGACTTTGCCGTTCACCGATTCCGCCGCGAACGCCAGATTCTGGCGCGTCTTGAAAACCAATATGTCGCGCGTTTGATTGACGGCGGCAGCACGGATACCGGCTCACCGTACTTCGTAATGGAGTACGTGGAAGGCAAGCCCGTTACTGAATTCTGCGAAGAGCGGGCGCTTCATACCCGCGAGCGGCTGGAGTTGTTCCTGAAAATCTGTTCCGCCGTGCAGTACGCGCACGAACGCAACATCATTCATCGCGACCTCAAACCCGGCAATATCCTGGTCAAAGCGGATGGAACTCCCAAGCTGCTGGATTTCGGAATCGCAAAGATTTTGGGCGCGGATGCTCCATCACAAAACAATGACGCCACGGTCGCCGGGTTTCGCATGCTCACGCCCGCCTATGCCAGCCCGGAGCAGATGCGCGGTGACGGAGCTACCGAACGCAGCGATGTCTACTCGCTCGGCGTGATTCTATACGAACTTTTGTGCGGCGAGCGTCCCAGCTTAAGCACTTTTCAGCGGCCCGGCTCAGCGGGGGAAAGCGCGGGAACCGCCCACTTATCAGCGAACCTCCGAGCGATTGTCCTTCACGCGATTCAATGGAACCCGAATGAACGTTACGGCAGCGCGCAAGCTTTCGCCGCCGACCTTCAGCGGTACCTCGCGGGAGAGCCGCCGCAAGTCGATTCGCCCGGAACAGGGCATCTCGACACCACGCCCGCGCAAATCTCCATCGCCATACTGCCCTTCCGGTTCCTCGACAATAAAAATAACGAAAACGCGTTCCTGGCTCCGGGAATTACGGAGGCGCTGGTTTCCAGGCTGTCGCGAGTCGAGCGGCTTTCTGTCCGGCCCACCAGCTCAACGCTGAAATACGCGAACGGATCCAATACCGCCAAAGCCGCCCAGGAGTTAAGGGTTAAGTACATCCTGGAAGGCTCGCTGCATGTCTTGGACGACTGCGTTCGGGTCAGCGTGCAACTGGTGTACTCCGAAGCGAGCGTTGCTATTTGGGCCGCTCAATTTGATGAGCATGCGAAAGACCTCATCAAGCTGGAAGATTCCCTGGCGGAACAGGTAGCTTTCGCTTTGGTGCCGCACCTGACCGGAGAAGAACGCGAACAGATCATCAAGTCCGGAACAGGCAGCGGGAAAGCGCATGAAGCGTATTTGCGCGGACGCTGGCATTGGAGCCGGAGCGCCGGCAATCCGGAGGAACTGACAAAATCCTTGGTCTTCTTCAAGCAGGCTGTCGCGGAGGACCCAAACTATGCCCGTGCGCATGCCGGTCTCGCTGATTACTACCTTCGGCTCGGGCTATGGGGCGGATTGCCGCCCTCCGAAAGCTTTGCCGCCGCCGTCGATGCCGCCGAACAGGCCGTGCGGCTCGATCCTGCCCTGGGAGAAGCACACGCTTCCCTGGGATTCGCGCTGTGGGCCTGCAAACGCGATTACGCGGCGGCCGAGCAGCATTTCAACCTAGCCATTATCCGCAACCCTGATTACGGCAGCGCCCATCACTGGTTTGGCCTTTTGAACTCCGCGCGGAATCAACCCGAACTGGCGATCGCCAATCTGGAACGAGCCTGCAAGGTCGAACCGAATTCCCCGGTGATCGTGGCCGCCTTGGGTTTTGTTCACTACAACGCCCGCCAGTTTGAGAAAGCGATCAAACTGCTGCTGCAAGCGGCGCGGGAACTGCGAAATTCGGCGGTCGTTCAGGAGATGCTGGCCTGGTGTTATCTCGGGCTTCATGACTTGAAACAGGCGCTCGAAGCCGCGAAACGGGCCGTCGATCTCAGCGGACGTAGTCCGTCCGCGCTCTCGGTGCTGGCGCAGGCGGAATCAGCGAACGGAAATCAGGCAGCGGCCCTCGCCTTATTGGAGGAAATTGAAAAAGCAGCGCGGACGCAATACGTATCCGGCTACTACCGGGCCTCCGCTTTCCTAGCTGTCGAAGATACGGTCGGGGCGCTGAAGTGCCTTGAACAGTCGTATGCGGACGGCGACTGGTGGATTTGTTGGATCGCGGTGGAGCCGCGCTGGGACCCGTTGCGGAACCATCCGCGATTTAGAAAGCTGGTACAGGCTGTCCAGCCGGTCCCCCCCGAAGAAACCACGAGCGTCACGCCGCGCAGGAAACTGATGGCCATCGCTCCTTCCGTGTTGCTCGCCTGCGTTCTGGCTGCTGTTGCGGGTTTAGCCTTTTGGCAGGGGCGGCGCCATGAGGGACAGTTCGAAAGTTTAAGAATCACAAAATTGACGTCGAACGGTACCGCCAGCGCCGCGACAATCAGTTCGGATGGTAGATATGTAGCCTATACAGTCCTGGAGAATGGGCATTCTGCGCTTTTACTGCGCGATCGTTCAACCGGGCGGACAACAACCGTGGCCGGACAACTCAGGGGCGCTGTCGATGGGCTTCGTTTTACTCGCAATGGCGCTGCGATCAGCTTTGTCAATTACGATTCCGGCAAGCCCTCTGATCGCCGTCTTTTCACCGTAGGTCTTTCGGGCGGAGCGCCGCAGCAGATTTTAGGTCCATTTGCCGGGGGCGGGGTCATGACAACAGATGGAAGTCAGGTCGCGCTTCTGGAAAGAATCAACGATGTCGATGAGCTCTGGATACAAACCCTGCAAACCGGTTCCAAACGCCGCCTCAAGATCTACAAGTACCCGCAGCGGTTCGCCTGGGTTTGCATGCCCGCGTGGTCGGCTGACGGACGCACCATTGCCTATGCCTTGGAGGAAAGGGACAAGCAGGGCTTTCTGATCAGTATCCACCTCATCGATACAAATACGGGCGCTATTAAGAACGTTCAGTCCCCGCGCTGGCAGGAGGTTCATCATATTTCATGGACTGGAGACGGTTCCGCGCTGGCGGTAGCGGGTCAGCAGCGGGATTCTTCCTTTCAGCAAATCTGGTATCTGCCGCTGCGTGGCGGCAAAAGCCGGCGCATTGGAAACGACCTTGATAATTACTTGAGCGCCAGTCTCGCCGCGAAAGCCGGCGAAATGGTCTCCGTGCAGATTCAGACCACATCTAATATCCATGTGCTCGATCCGGCA
>CAXUBB010000031.1:17443-21204 GCA_964249105.1 uncultured Bryobacteraceae bacterium
GCGCACTCTACCCAAATCACGCCGGGAAGCGGACGGTACTTTGATCTTTCCTGGGCGCCTGACGGCAGAATTTTGTACGCCTCCGACGCGACAGGATCAGCCGACTTATGGATGACAAATACCGACGGAAGCGGCGTACAGCAGCTTACCTCCGGCGCGGGGAGAAGCTACGCGCCCGTCATGTCTCCTGATGGCAAATTCATCGCCTTTCATTCCAACCGAAGCGGGAATTGGCAAATCTGGCGCGCCGATGCTGATGGAAGCAACCCGAAACAATTAAGCCAAAGTTCACGGGACGCTAACTGGCCACAGTTCACACGTGACAGCAAATTTATTCTGTTCCACCAAACTGATTCAACCGGCTCTTACAGCACTTGGGAAGTGCCTGTAGAGGGAGGAGCGCCCATACGGCTGACAACAGACTTAAGCATGCATCCGGCTGTTTCTCCGAAAGACGGCAGGATTGCCGCTTGGTGGAGCAGTACCGCGAAAAATCCGCATTGGCAGTTAGCGATCTTCCCTCCCACAGGCGTGAAGCCTCTGCGCGTCTTTGATCCAACGGCGGCGACTTATCCGGATACCACTGTTCATTGGACTCCCTCGGGGGATGCCATTGCCTACCTGGACCACGCGAACGGCGTGGCGAATCTCTGGACACAGCCCGTGAACGGAGGCGCGCCCCGTCGCCTGACTCATTTCACCTCCGGCAATATCTATTCCTTCGATTGGTCAAAGGATGGCAAACTCGTCTATTCGCGCGGTCTGACGACCGCTGATGTTGTATTAATTAAAGACACAAGCGGGAGCGAGGCAGACCCTCGTTGAAAATTTAAGAAGATGGCGGAAAATTCCCAAGAAGTGACGGTTCTGCTGGCAAAGTGGGGGCAAGGCGACCGCGAGGCTCTCGATGCGCTGACGCCTTTGGTTTACAACGAGCTTCGCAGGCTGGCGAAATCGTACCTGCGTCGTGAAAGAGTCGGTCACACTCTGGAAGGAACGGCGCTGGTCCATGAAGCGTATCTACGACTGATTGATCAGCGCGAAGTGGAGTGGCGTAATCGCAATCACTTTTTCGCGCTCGCTGCCGAACTGATCCGGCGCATCTTGGTGGATCACGCCCGCGCCCGCATCGCGGCCAAGCGCGGCGGCAACATCATCAAGCTGTCCCTTGATGAAGCCATGACGCCGATTGACGAAAAAGATCTGGATTTATTGGCGTTGAATGATGCGCTGGACGCCTTGACGCGTACCGATCCGCAGGGGAGCCGGATCGTGGAACTCCGGTATTTCGCCGGTCTCACCATTGAGGAAACGGCGGACGTTCTGCAAATCTCAACCGCTACCGTGAAACGGGATTGGGTGATGGCAAAAGCTTTTCTGAAGCGCGAAATGCTGCGCCATGTCGGTGGTTAACAAATTATTTTGAGCCAAATTGCCTCGCGGTCCCGCGTAGTACAGCGAGGCAATTATATTTATGGCAACCGCCCTTCTTTCTTTCGAAAACACCCCTTCTGACTCGCGCTCTGACCGTTCCCTTCGGTACATGAGCGGATTGATGACCATTCACGCTGACTCTCAAGACACCAATGGGCAATTTGCGCTTATTGAAGCCAAGGCAGTGCCCGGCGGAGAACCTCCGCTCCATGTTCACTCAAACGAAGATGAACTGTTCTATGTACTGGAAGGCAAGCTGAAAGTATATCGTGACGACGAAGAACTTATCCTCCATCCCGGTGAATCAGGCTTTTTACCCCGCAATGTCCCGCATACCTTCAAAGTGATGTCATCCCATGCGCGAGCGCTCATCTACGTTTCGCCCGGCGGCTTTGAGGGCTATTTCCGGGAAATAGGCGAACCAGCCGTGGGACCTGCTTCACCCAAGCTCAAAGCGCTTCCCACGCCGGCGGAAATATCGAGCGTAGCGAAACGGTACGGCATCACTTTCTTGCTTTAGAACATTGCTGCGCCAAATTTGAACCCCGGGGTTGCGGAAGAAAGCTGCAACTCCGGGGTTTCGGCGTTTTGCCCGCCAGATCTTGATTTATGTCGGAGATGCCGATATGAAAACTGCTCTGTCGGGATTGCGTAAACTGGAAAGCACGATACGAACGGAGCTGGAAACCATGCCTATCGAAGAAGCCATCATGGATCACGAAATTATCGGCCCTGCTATCCGGCAAGGCTTACAGCAAGGTAAACAGGAAGAGAGCCTATATATGGTGCGGCGATTACTCGAAAAGCGCTTTGGAAGACTGCCTCTCCCTGCGTCTTCTCGATGCCCGGAGCCTCGACGAACTTTTTTAACCAAATAAAAATCCAAAGCTGATCCGAAATTTTCATTTGTTTCGCGTATATAAATGTCACGGCAAGAAAGCCGTAATTTACGGAGAAAACAATGAAATTAGTGACCACTCTTCTGCTTTCCGCGGCTGTCCTCGCCGCGCAAGTCACGGTTCCGGACGGCACAAAGATTCGGGTCCGGCTCGACCAAACACTCTCATCCGGCACAGCCGATCAAGGACAAGTCGTGGAACTGTCCGTTACGGAACCAATTAAGGTTGATGGCCAGGTCGTGATCCCAGAGGGCTCCCGCGTGACAGGAACCGTAACGGAAGCGCAGGAAAAACGCCATATGGGGCGAGCAGGCAAGCTCGACTTCTCGATTGACCGTGTTCGCGCCGCCGATGGCGAGTGGATACCGCTGCGCTACTCAATCAATAAGAAGATCGGCGGAAGCCACGCCGTCAGCACGGGCGTTCTGACTGCCGGGGCAGCCGTTTTATTCTGGCCCGCGGCTCCTGCTTTTCTTCTGATCAAAGGCAAAGACGTAACGTTGAATAAAGGCATGGTATTCGACACTTTCACAGATCAAGACCATGCCGTCGGAGCAAACGGAAACACCGTTGCCGCGAAAGGCTCCAACGGAGCTGCGGGAACATCATCGGTCACCATCGGTTCAAACGTCTCTGGCGCGGATATCGAAGTGGATGGAGCTTATGTAGGCAGCACTCCGGCCACGCTTCCGCTCTCAGCGGGCACTCATCAGATTACCGTCAAAAGCGGAAGCGCAATATGGCAGCGAAGCCTGCTGGTGAGCGCCGGAGGCACGGTCAACGTAAACGCTCAACTGGAGCAGATACAGACAGCCTCCCGCCGTACGCGCCAGTAATGACCCTACTCGCCGCGGATGGGAATGGACGTTTCGGGATAGTCTTCTTCGCTGAGACCATATCGGGAACGTCCTCGGCGATCCCGGCTTCCCGGCCACTCCAGGCGAAGATCTTCACAAACTTCGTCGAGCATATCAACCGTAGCCGCTCGCTGCTCCATGGCGAATGCCGTGATGAGCAGGTTGTCGCAAAGCAGATTGATTAAGCGCGGAATACCTCGCGAGCGCTTATAAACCTCTTCCAAAACATCGGGAGGAAAGACGCTCTGGTTCGGCATGCCGGCCCGCGCCAATCGGGTCTCGATATAAGCAACCACTTCTTCCGGCGTGAGGGGATTCAGCGAGCACCGGAGCACGATGCGCTGCTTAAGTTGGCGAAGATTCGCCGCATCCAGCTTGCGGTCCAACTCCGGCTGACCGGCCAGAATAATCTGCAGCAGCTTGCCCTGGCGAGTCTCCAGGTTTCCGAGCAGCCGGATCTCTTCCAGCACTTCCCACTCCAGATTGTGAGCTTCATCAACAATCAGCACGCTGGTTCGGCCGCGCTCCGCTTGTTGAATGAGCAAAGCATTCAGAGCAAACAGGATTTCCG
>CAXUBB010000032.1:0-20518 GCA_964249105.1 uncultured Bryobacteraceae bacterium
GCCCCAGGCGGCCCATACTGCGTCAGCAGCCGAACGTACTCGCCCACGGCGTCTTTCCACGGTTGGGTATCGAGGGTCGCGTGCCAGCCTTCGTCGAACCAGCGGCCGCCGAAAGTATTCACCATGGTGGCAATGGTGACCACATTCGCGCCCCAGCCGGGTTGGCCGCGCAGACAGATGCCGTAGATTTCAGCCGATTTGTCCGTGAGAACGCGGGCAAACTTTTCGATGTCGGCATAAGTCGGCTGGGCCGGCATCGTCAGGCCCTTCGAAGCAAACAGGTCTCGCCGGTAATAAGTGATGGAACTTTCGCCGTAGAAAGGCAGTGCGTACAACTGGCCTCGGTACGAAAGTCCTTCCCTGACCGGCTTAATCAGGTCGTTGGCATCGTAGCCGGGCGGCAAGTTTTGCAGGGGAGCGAGCCATCCCTTCTTGGCCCAGATCGGCGTCTCGTACGTGCCGATCATCACCACGTCGAACTGCCCTCCGCGCGTGGCAATATCCGTTGTGATGCGCTGCCGCAATGTGTATTCGTCGAGCATTACCCAATTCAGCCTGATATCAGGATGAGCTGCTTCGAATTCCGCTGACAAAGATCTCATCAGAACCATGTCCGCGTTGTTCGCCACCGCCACTGTAAGTTCAGTTTTCCTGTTTGCCTCTGATACGCAACCCGACAGAATGGCCATCGCCAGCAAAATCGGCAGGCGCAAACCACGGGAACACAAGAACACTCTTGGCATGACTCCATCAATGATATGCTTCGAAACGAACGTCACCGCTTACGCCTTTAGCGAGAGATGGTCCCAAGACAATACCGGCGTACATTATGTCCTCTTTTGCTGCCGTCCAAAAAACTCAAACGGCGCCGCGACGGCGGCGCGCAATGGCAGCGCCCCTCGTTTCTCCTTCAGTTTTACTTCTTTTCATTTGGATGGCCGTGCCCTTGGGCGTGACCCTTTACTTCTCGGTCCAACACTACAATTTGCTCAGCGAGCATGGACCGAAGTTCACGGGCGGCCAGAACTATCTCTACCTGATCCGTGATCCTGCGTTTGTTGATGCCTTGCTCAATACGTTCGTGATTCTTGCTTCTGTTTTAGCCTTTACTGTCATTGGCGGCACGCTGCTCGCTTGGCTTTATGATCAGGAGTTTCCCGGAGCAAAGATTGCTCGGCTCTTCATCATTGCTCCCTTTTTCGTTATGCCGACCGCCAATGCGCTGCTCTGGAAAAATCTATTGCTGCATCCGATCTATGGTTTCCTGGCATTCCCATTGCGGCTGCTGAAAAGCAGCCCGATCGATTGGTTTGGACGTTTTCCCATGCTGGCAATCATCATTATTCTCTGCTGGCAGTGGCTGCCGTTCGCATTTCTTATTTTGTTACCCTCCCTTCATTCCCTTCATCCCGACCAAAAACACGCGGCCCTGCTGGAGGGAGCGGGACCCTGGACTATTTTTTGGCATCTGATTCTCCCGCACCTGAAACGCGCGATCTCCGTGGTGGTTATGGTGGAAGCCATTTTCCTTTTGAGCACATTCGCCGAGATTCTCACGACAACGGCGGGCGGACCCGGCACGGCAACCACCAATCTCACTTTCCTGGTCTACTCGCTGGGGCTGCTTCAATTCGATGTCGGGCTGGCCTCCGCGGGCGGAGTGGTGGCGGTGGTTTTGGCCAATGTGGTGGCGCTGTTCCTGATCCGAACCGCCTCGCGCAACCTTCATCCGCCCAGTATGGCTCGCCCATGAGGAGACAAACGAATTGGACGGCATTCATCCTGGGCTGGACGTTTGCCTTTTTGCTCTTTTTCCCTATTCTCTGGATGGCGCTGACCAGCATCAAAACGGAAACGGAAGCCTATGCTTCTCAGCCGTTGGCATTCTTTCATCCCACACTTGAAAACTTCCGGACCGTGCTCGGCCAATCCGCGTATGGTCATTATGCCTGGAACTCGCTGTGCGTATCAGCAGGCGGCACGCTCGTGGCCATGGCTCTCTCGGTTCCGGCGGCGTACGCGATGGCGTTCCACCCCAGTCCACGAACACCGGGAACTTTGATGTGGATGATGTCGACGCGGATGATGCCGCCGGTCAGCGCGCTCATCCCTACGTATCTCATCCTGGCGCACTTCGGATTGATCGATTCCGTCATGGCTTTGATCGGCATCTACGCGCTGACGAACCTTCCCATTACCGTTTGGCTGGTGTACTCCTATTTCCGCGAGGTTCCGCATGAGATCCTCGAAGCCGGAAGAATAGAGGGGATGTCGGTTTGGCAGGAAATCTGGCATCTTTTGCTTCCCATGTCTCTGCCGGGACTGGCTTCATCGGCTCTCCTGTCGCTCATTCTCTGCTGGAACGAGGCATTCTGGAGCATCAATCTGACGGGCGCCAAGGCCGGCACCCTGGCGGTATTCATCGCGACCTTTTCCAACCCGCAAGGTCTTTTTCTCGCTAAGCTTTCCGCCGCCTCCGTTCTGGCCATCGCGCCTATTCTGGTGTTCGGCTGGACCGCGCAGCGGCAACTGGTCCGAGGCCTGACCTTCGGTGCCGTCAAATAATGAAGATCTGACTATGTACCTTGAACAAATCAGCCTAAGGGATCGAATTGCAGTCGTAACGGGAGCGGGGCGCGGCATAGGTCTCGAAATTGCAAAAGCTCTTGGCGAGGCCGGAGCAGTGGTGGTTGTCGCCGACATCAATGAGACAAGCGGCCGCGAAGCCGTGGAGTTGTTAAACAAATCGGGAACAAGGGCGGAGTTCTTGCATCTCGATGTAACTGACTCTTCAGCCGTCAACCGGGCGGCGGCTGCGGTTATGGCCCATCACGGCAAGATTGACGTATTGGTGAACAACGCCGGCTATGCGGAAAATCCGGAGGCTTTGGAGTGTTCGGACGAGACCTATTATCGGTTGATGCGCATCAACCTGGATGGCGTGTTCTTCTGCTGCCGCGCATTTGGGCGCTACATGACGGCGGCTGGCCGGGGCGCGGTCGTGAACATCGGCTCCATGTCCGGCATTATCGTTAACAAACCGCAGCCGCAGGCGCATTACAACACCAGTAAAGCGGGCGTGCATATGCTGACAAAATCATTGGCCTGCGAATGGGCCGGGACGGGCGTGCGAGTCAATGCGGTAGCTCCCGGATACATCGCCACCGAGATGACTCTGCGTGGCCGGTCGAATGCGGAGTGGTTCCAATGCTGGCTGGAGATGACGCCGATGGGACGCTGCGGCGAGCCTCGGGAAGTAGCGTCCGCGGTCCTGTTTCTGGCAAGCGACGCGGCCAGCTACATTACCGGTTCGGTACTGAGCGTGGACGGCGGTTACACGGCATGGTGATATGGCCAAAGTCGAACTGAATCGGATCACCAAGCGCTTCGGTACGCATGCGGCGGTAAGCGAGGCTACCTTTTGCGCGAACGACGGAGAACTGCTGGTCATGGTCGGCCCGTCCGGTTGCGGGAAAACGACGGTGCTGCGGATGATCGCCGGGCTGGAAGAGATCACGGACGGCGAACTGCTCATTGACGGAGAGCGTGCCAATGAACTGCCGCCCGCCGCGCGCGGAATCGCCATGGTTTTTCAATCCTATGCGCTTTATCCGCACAAATCGGTCTACGACAACATGAGTTTTGGCCTGAAACTCGCCAAGGTGCCCCCACCGGAGATCAAGGCAAGAGTGGACCAAGCGGCCAAGGTTTTGCGGATTGACCACCTGCTCCAACATTCCCCGTCGCGGTTATCCGGCGGCCAGCGTCAGCGAGTCGCTATTGGTCGCGCGATCACCCGAAAGCCCAAAGTGTTCCTGTTTGACGAGCCTCTTTCCAATCTGGATGCCGCGCTCCGGGTGGAAATGCGGGTGGAATTCGCACGCCTTCATCAGGAGCTGAAAGCCACCATGATTTATGTGACCCACGATCAGATTGAAGCCATGACGCTCGCGGACCGGATTGTGGTCTTCTCAGCGGGCCGCATCGAACAAATCGGCGCTCCGCTCGAACTTTACCATCAACCCAAAAATCTCTTTGTGGCTGGTTTTTTAGGTTCGCCGCGCATGAACTTCCTGGAAGGCACGGTCATTGGTTCATCGGGGGGCAAAGTAGCAGTCGAGCTATCCGAGGGATCACGAATCACGGCAGCCGCCGACGGGCAGCGGCTCCAGCCGGGCGCCCCGGTGACAGTTGGCATCAGGCCGGAAAATCTTGCGCCGGCGTCGAGCGGAAACAACATGCTGCCGGCGGTGTTGCGCCATGCCGAGCGGACGGGCGACGCGACAGTTCTGTATGCCCATCTTCGCGGCACTGCACAGGCTCTGACATGCCGCCTTCCGGGGTCCTTTACAAATACGCGCGAAGCATCCATTTCCCTGCACGCGGACGAGAGCGCGTTTCATATCTTTGACCAGGAGGGCAACGCCCTTCCCCGGCTGTTCACAGCCTTAACGACGATAAAAAAATAGCTTGCTTGCGGCAGTTGAAAGTAATAGACTCTACTTACTTAGTCTTGGAAAGAGTCTACATCGGGCTTACACGTTTTTCCAAAACCTTAGAGGGGGTTGTTTCCATGAAGTTGAAATGTCTGTTGCTTGTGCTGTTCTCAGCGATGGTGCTGCTTGGGCAGGCGGATCGCGGCGTAATCACAGGCTTGGTGACGGACGCGCAAGGTGCCGCCATACCGAATGTTCCGGTTCAAATTAAGGATTCCAACACGGGTGTCGTGACCTCTGTGAGGACAACCTCCGAAGGTAACTACAGCACTCCTCCGCTGGTGATTGGAACCTATGAAGTTTTGGTTTCCCAACCGGGCTTCAAAGCGTTTCGCGCCAGTAGCATCACACTCGCGTCCGGCCAAACCTTTCGCCAGGACGTGGCGCTCCAAGTCGGCGAGGTGCAACAGTCGGTGGAGGTGAACGCGGAAGCCACGCAACTCAATGCTGATAACCCGCAAATCTCCGCTTCGGTCAATCAGAAGTTTTACGAATCTCTGCCGGCAGTGATGGCGGGTGAAAATCGAGTGCCGGAATCGCAGCTTTATACGTTCCCCACATTTGTCGCTCCCAGCCAGGGCAACATCTATCCCGGCAGCGCTTTTGGCGCGCGTATTAACGGCGGGCAGCGCAGTGACTTTGAAAATTTTCTGGATGGCGCTTCCTATGGCGAAGTGAGCGGCCACAACGGCACGCAGGAGCGCTCAGCTCCTTACGAATCCATTCAGGAAGCCCGCATTATCACCAACACGTTCAGCGCTCAATACGGCCATACCAGCGGCGGCTTTGTGGAGTACACAACGAAGAGCGGAACCTCGACCTATCATGGCTCCGCTTATGAGTACTTTGATAACGATAAGCTGCAGGCTCGCGGTGAAATCGCGCCCGTTCGCCCGCCCGTCCGGCAGAATCAGTACGGCTTCACCCTCGGCGGCCCCATCGTCATTCCAAAACTTTACAACGGACGGAAGAAGACCTTCTTTTTCTTTAATTACGACATGTTTAAGTACACGAACGCGGGATCGGGAAGCGGCTTAGGCACGGTCGCCACTGACCAGATTCGAGCGGGAGACTTTTCCTCCTACTTAGGCAGCAAACAGGTTGGCACCGACGCTTGTGGCCGTCCCATCCTAAGCGGTCAGATTTTCGATCCAAGAAGCTCGCGCGATGCTTCTACCTGTGGAGGACGGGCGGGCGTGACAGTGAGGGACCCGTTCCCCGGCAATGTCATACCCACTTCCGCTTTTAGCAAAGTTGCCCAAAACGTTCAGTCGTATTTGCCGGCGCCGACCACGTCCGGACTTTCCAATAATTATTTGCTGGGACCAGCGCAGGAATTTCTCAATGCCCGAACCGTCCTGACCCGTATCGATCACAACATTACGGAAGATATCCGTTTCAGTCTGACCTACAACTACACGGATCGCCCAAGAGAGCTTGACTGCAACAACATCGGTGGCTGCGGCGGCCCGATTGGTCATCCCCGTATGCAGGACATCGTGACCCACACAGCGCACGCGCAGTTAACTTACGTTATTAGTCCTAGCTTCTTTACTCACTTCGTCGGCTCCTATGACCGCTGGGTGCTGCCTGATTCTTACCCGCTCATTGTCGACAAGGGATGGGCCTCCAAGGTGGGAATTACCGGTATTCCTTACGAAGATGCCGGCGGTTTTCCGGCCATCAACTTTGACTCTCGCTACACCAACTTTGGCGTGAACGGTACGGGAGGATTACAGGGAACGGATCGTTGGCAGCTTCTGAATGATACGACAAAAATCATAGGAAAGCATACGGTTAAGGCCGGATTCGATTTCCGATGGGAACGATGGTTCACCGGTTCCTACATTGGAGATGCCGGTTACTTCAATTTTCATGCGGCCAATACCGGGGCGTTTGACGCCACTGGCGCTCTGATAACAGGTACTGGAGACCCCTACGCCTCCTTCTTGCTTGGTCAAGTGAACCAGGGAGGATTTTCCATTCCCGCGTTCTCTGATTATCGCCGTCCTTATTTTGCCCCCTGGGTAAACGATGACTGGAAAGTGACGGACAAGCTGACCTTAAGCTTCGGCTTCCGCTTCGACCTGCAATACCCGCGCACGGAACGCCACAACCAGTTTTCTTCCTTCGATCCCACTCTCCCGAATCCCGGCGCGGGTGGGCGGCTAGGCGCGCTGGCTTTTGCGGGGTTGAATGGACACGGCAATACGTTTGAGCAATTGCAAGCCGACACCTATGGGCCGCGCTTTGGGTTTGCTTACCGGCTTGGGGATAAAACAGTGGTTCGCGGCGGTTATGGGATCTACTACGCCCCAGTTACGATGAACGGATTTCAGGCAAACTCAAATTACGGCTTTAGCACCAATCCTTCCGTGACCGATTTGACCAACGGCCGACAGGCAGCTTTTCTCCTGGACAATGGCTTTCCGCAAAGCGCCGTTCAATTGCCTCCTCAAATCAGTTCCACGCTCCAAAATGGAACCAGCGTTCTCTATATGAACCCAGGAGGCGTCACGCTGCCGCGCTATCAGAACTGGACCGTGTCGGTGCAACGGCAGGTGACCAACAGCTTGCTGGTGGATGCGGCCTATGTTGCCAACCACGGCACCAGGCTGATTACCGGAGATCAATTAAATGATCTCAATCAAAACAACCCCCTCATCTTGCAGCAATACCCCTTAAGCGTATTGACTGCCCAGATAGGCACTCCCGCCGCCAACGGCTTTCCTTCCCCTTATCCCGGCTTTACGGGAACCGTCGCGCAAGCTCTTCGGCCCTATCCGCAATTCCAAGGTGTGCCGCAATTCAATGGCGCGAATGGATGGAGCGGTTATAACTCCCTGCAAGTGAACATCAACAAACGCTTTACGAACGGCCTTCAGCTTACCACCGGTTGGGTGTGGTCGAAGCTGATGAACAATGGCGCGGAGAGCGGCTTGAGCTCAGGATTCGGCGGTTCGGCGCCGGTGAGCACCTATCTGCCCACCAAAGCGGTTTCCATCGACGATGTGCCTCATGTTGTCACCGTCACTTTCCTATATGCCCTGCCGTTTGGGACAGGCAAAACTTATCTGAACCGGGGCGGTTGGACCAACTGGGTGCTGGGAGGTTGGAACATCGCCGGCAACCTTCGTTATGAAAGCGGCCGGCCCTTAGGCATTTACATCGGGCAGAATCAATACAGCGGAGTTCTTTTCAATAGCGGAGAACTGCCCAATCGAGTAGCGGGCGTGAGCGGTTATCAGGACACGGTAAATTCTAACTTTGATATCGTAAACAGCCGTTATATCACCAGCAGCGCATTCACCAATCCGACACCGCTAACGCTGGGCAACGAAGGCAGGCTGGATTCCGTGCTTCGCGGCTGGGCGAACTATAACGAGAATGTCTCACTCTTCAAGGATTTTCCGGTTTACAAGGAAAGAGTCACCTGGCGACTGGGCGCGAACTCCTCCAACTTATTCAACCGGCACCAATGGTGCGATCCTGATACCAACTTGAGCGATTCAAACTTTGGAGCAGCGACGGGCCAGTGCAATCTGCCGAGAGCCTTCCAAATCTATACGAAGATCACGTTCTAAAGCAGCATGTTCGGCGTTCGGCTTAGCACAGCTTTTGTTATCGGGCTGGCCGCTCTAGGGAGTTCCGGAGAAGCAAGATCGCAGGACCAGGCATTCCAGAATGCTTTCAACCTGTATCAGGCAGGATCTGTCGATCAGGCGCGTCATCTCCTGCTTGCAGCCCTTGAGAAGACTCCCTCAGCGCTCGACTACAGCCTGCTCGGCAGTATCGAGTTTGAAGAAGGAAATCTCAACGAGGCGGAACGGCATTTGCGTAAGGCCTTGGCGCTCACTCCGGCTTTGCCCGGAACGCGGGTAACCTTGGCAAGCTTGTTGGAGGGGGAGGGGCGCTTAGCAGAAGCGAAAACGGAGTTGGAGCCGGTGCTTGCCTCCCATCGGCGAAACCTGGATGCGATCTTGATAGGCGTTCGCCTGGCGATTGACGAAGGCCAAATGAAAAGGGCGGAGACTCTCGCCCAACAGGCGACAGGGATGGCTCCAGGAGACACGCGAGTGCTGCTGGCCCAGGCGCGAGTCAAAAACCTGGGAGGGAACACCGAAGCCGCGTTATCACTTTTACTGCATGCCAAACAGCTTGCGCCGGATGATCCCGGCATTCTCTACGCTCTCGGCGTGTTGTGCCTGCAGATGGATCTGATCAAGGACGCGGCCGCTAATCTGGAAGCAGCGTCACAACGGCAGCCCGGCAATCCCAAGACGCTCTACGCCCTAGCGTCCGCCCACATCGCGAATCATAATTTTCCCGCGGCTATCAAGATCTATGAAGATCTCCTCAAGGCGGACCCAAATAACGCGCAAATCAGCTACGCTCTCGGCGCCACGTACTTTCTATCGTCCAACGCGGAAACAGCCAAGCCTTACTTCGAACAAAGCATTCGATCGCAACCGGCTCAGGTTGAGTCGTTCTACTACTTGGCCCTGATTGCGGCACAGGAGGGCAATCCAGCCCAAAGCATTGAGCGGCTCAACACTGTGATAAACCGGCGACCGGATCACACGCGCGCTCACATTGCGTTGGGAATGGCATACCGGGCATCCGGGCAACTCACCGAGGCCGAGCGGGAACTGCAAACGGCGGTTCGGTTAAGTCCCGATTCCCAGAAAGCGCATTACCAACTGGGACTTACCAT
Organism: uncultured Bryobacteraceae bacterium; assembly: GCA_964249105.1. GTDB lineage: Bacteria > Acidobacteriota > Terriglobia > Bryobacterales > Bryobacteraceae > Bog-105. The sequence goes on from CAXUBB010000032.1 coordinate 9,211, forward strand.
GAACGCTCTCAAACAACCGGAGCAGGCAAAAGCCGAGTTGGCGATTGCTTCCCGTCTCCGGGCCGCCACGGATGATAAAGTGAGTTGGGAATTGGCGCCGTCTCATCAGCAAACGAAAGATAGCAATATGGCGAGAGCCGCGAAGTAGAAGCTATTGCTATGATGCGCCGTGTTATTGCCACGCTTGCGGTCCTTGCGGTTTCGTTGTTGGGCCAAGCGCCCTCTCCGACCGATGACGAGCAGGCAGTTCAGAAGTCTGAGGCGCTCATTAAAGCAGGACAATTCTCCGAAGCCAGGGAGCAACTGGAAACCTACACCGCGATCCATGCCGATTCCTGGCGCGCGCTTTACCAGCTCGGATATGTGTACTTCCGTCTTCATCAAATCCGGTCATCGCTGAACATGCTTTCCAAAAGTCTAGCGATTCATGAGGAATTCGCGGAAGCGCATAAGATTCTGGCCTTCGATCTTAATATGCTGGGACGCAAGGACCTAGCCATTAGCGAACTGGAGAAAGCTATTAAACTGGACCCGGCTTCTTGGGAAAGCCATTACGAATTGGGCCGGATTTATTTCGAACGGGGTTCCTATCTACAGGCCATCGATCAGTTCGAGAGGGTAAAACGGCTGTCTCCCGAATTTGTCAAGGCTTATCACAATGCAGGGCTGGCTTATGCTGCGATCAATAGCCACGCAGAAGCGGTGAAAAACTTTGAAGACGCGCTGCGCCTGAACGCCAAACAGCAGACGCCTTCCGCTTGGCCGCTGATTGACTACGCTACCTACTTTAATCTGCAGGGAGACTTTGAAAAAGCTCGCAATTTACTGCTGCAAGCGATTCAAATCGACGGCTCCTGGGCGCAGGAATTCGAAGAATTGTCGAAATCTTATCGGGGGCTGGGCCAAACGAGCGAAGCCATTGACAGTTTGAAAAAAGCGATCTCCATCCATCCGCACAAGATCGAGAACCATTATGTGCTGGCGCGCCTGTACACACAGACGCATCGGCCGGAAGAAGCGAAACGAGAGCTGTCAGAGTATGAACGAGATCGTCGCCGGAGCGCTACGAATCAACCATGAAGAAAAGGAAGTACGAGTGATGAAAAGACCACGGGGCAAGTTGGCATTTGCGATAGCGCTATTATCGGCGGCACTCCCATTGCTGTCGGCGGAGTGGAAAGCAGCCCCTTCCACGCTCACGACACCCTGGACTGCCGAGGTTCAACCCGGCAATGCTCTTCCTGAGTATCCTCGGCCCCAAATGGTCCGCAAGCAGTGGGTCAATTTGAATGGTCTCTGGGAATACGCGATTGAGCCGAAAGAGCAGGGTCGTCCCCAACAGTTCGAAGGTCAGATTCTGGTGCCGTTTGCGGTGGAGTCCAGTCTTTCCGGGGTCAAGCAGGCGCTGACTCCCGAGCAGCGCCTCTGGTACCGCCGGAGTTTCACATCTCCGCCGCTGAAAAACAAACATCTGCTGCTTCACTTTGGCGCGGTGGATTGGCGCGCGGAGGTGTTTGTGAACGGCAAGAAAGTGGGGGAGCATGAAGGCGGCTACGATCCGTTCACTTTTGATATCACGGCAGCCCTCAAGGAGAATAGCCCCCAACAGGAACTGCTCGTCTCGGTCTGGGACCCTACGGATACGGCGCTCCATCCACGCGGCAAGCAGTCCCTGCAGCCGAAAAGCATTTGGTATACCGCTGTATCCGGGATTTGGCAAACGGTCTGGCTCGAACCGGTGCCAAGCGCTTACATCAGCAACATTTCCCTTATACCCGATCTGGACGGCAAGCAACTTCGTTTGTCCGTTACGGCCTCCAATCAGGGCGCTTTCACTGCGATTGCCAACCTGAACGGCAAGAAGGTGGGCCGCGTTTCAGGACGCGCGGGAGAGCAAGCTGTTCTGCCGCTGCAACGAATCAGCCCGTGGTCGCCCGACTCACCCGTCCTTTACTATCTTGAGATCAAATTAAAGTCAGGCGACTCGGTCCAAAGCTATTTCGGCCTACGCAAAATTGAAATCGCGAAAGACAGCGCCGGTTTCAACCGCCTTGTTCTGAACGGTAAATCTGTGTTTCAGATCGGTCCCCTGGATCAAGGCTGGTGGCCTGATGGATTGTATACTCCTCCAACGGATCGTGCCATCCAATTTGACATCGAAACGCTGAAAAAGCTCGGATTCAACATGCTGCGAAAACATGTAAAGGTAGAATCAGCGCGATATTACTATTGGTGCGACAAACTGGGTTTGATGGTTTGGCAGGATATGCCGAGCGCGATGACAGCCGACCGCGCCACCGGAGTGCGCAAGGGCAGTTCAACAGACGTGAGCTTCCCCGCTGAAGATGCCGCCGACTTTCAGCGTGAGCTCAAAGCCTTGATGGAAAACCTAAAAAACACGCCGAGCATCATTGCCTGGGTGCCGTTCAACGAAGGCTGGGGAGAACACGACACGAACGAAATTCTAAAGATGGTCAAATCACTGGATGCTTCCCGGCTGGTGGATGGGCCAAGCGGATGGGAAGATCGTGGCTACGGAAACATGAAGGATATGCACAACTACCCAGGCCCGGACATGTTTCCCGCCATGCCGGAGCGAGCCTCCGTGCTGGGCGAATTTGGAGGGCTGGGATACCCAGTAGAAGGCCATCTCTGGTGGACGGACAAACGCAATTGGGGATACCGAACCTATCAAACGCAAGCGGAACTCGAAGCCGCTTATGAGGCCGTCATTCAGAAATTAGCTCCTCTGGTCAAGTCGGGCCTTTCCGCCGCGGTCTATACACAAACAACCGACGTCGAAGGCGAAGTCAACGGATTAATGACGTACGACCGCAAATTGCTGAAGTTCAATGCGGAGAAATTGGCGAAGCTTCATCGAGCGCTCATTGACTCACTAGAAAAATCAGAGCAATCGCATATAAAGTAGCGCGCGAACGGTTACGGTGGTTTGCGCGGCAGCAAAGGTGGGCTTTGTGCTCAAAACTCAAACAGAAGTAAACTCCTGGCTGGCCCGTATCGGTATTCCGCCTTCGCTGGCATGGGGTTTTCTAGGACTGTTGCTGTTTATGGTAGGAGATGGAGTGGAGTCCGGCTATCTTTCGCCTTATCTGGCGGGACAAGGAATTGCGCCGGGAAAAGTCGCTTGGGTATTTACTATCTATGGATTCGCGGTGGCCATCGCGGGATGGCTCTCGGGCGCTCTTTCCGATGTTTGGGGACCACAACGCGTGATTGCTGTCGGCCTGGGCGTGTGGGTGATCTTTCAGTTGGCTTTTCTCACGATTGGTTTGACGAGTCATAGCTATCCGCTGCTTTTGCTGACCTATGGACTCAGAGGCTTCGGATATCCATTGTTCGCTTTCGGCTTTCTGGTATGGATTACGGTGGCAGCGCCCGCTCATCATCTGGCCTCGGCCATGGGCTGGTTCTGGTTTGCCTTCACAGGCGGCCTGCCCACGCTCGGTTCGATTGTCGCCGGCTGGTTTATTCCGCGCATCGGCGCTGTTCCCACTCTCTGGATCGCATTGGGTCTGGTGATTCTCGGAGGAATGGTTCTGCTGATCGGCGTGCGCGAACCGCGCGGACGGAGACGCCTTGTGTCAAGCGACGAGAAGCCGATGGAAGCGCTGCTGAGCAGCGTCACTCTGCTCTGGCGAAAACCGAAAACCGCCGCAGCCTGTGTTGTTCGCATGATTAACACGGCACCGGAGTTTGGGTTTCTTGTTTTCCTGCCGAGTTTCTTCATCAATGTTGTCGGCTTTACCCTGATCGATTGGCTGCATTTATTAAGCGCGATTTTCACAAGCAATATCGTGTGGAATCTGGTCTTCGGCCTGCTTGGGGATCGACTGGGCTGGCGTAGAACCGTGGCGCTTTGTGGAGGATTTGGCTGCACGATCAGCACGCTGGCGCTCTACTATATCCCGCTGCTGCACCACAGCTACGCGGCTGCCGTCATCGTTGGCGTGCTCTACGGCGCGACACTGGCCGGTTATGTGCCGCTTTCCGCTCTGATGCCCAGCCTCGCTCCGCAGGAGAAAGGGGCCAGTCTTTCGCTTCTCAACCTAGGGGCAGGCGCAAGCGTGTGGGTAGGACCAGCCATCGTGGCGCTCTTGTTGGATCGCGTCGGCGTCGGCGGACTGATGTGGGTATTTGCCGGCCTGTATCTGCTGAGCGGCTTTCTGGCGCTCACTCTACGGTTACCTGCTGGAAAAGCTGATGGCGTAGTCACGGAGACAAAGTAACGATGGCTTGGCTTTGTATTGATGCCGGCACATCCGTCATCAAAGCAGTACTGATAGGCGAGAACGGCTGTGAACTCGCGATTGCAAGACAGAGCGTGCCCGTGGAGCGACCCCGCCCTGACCATGCTGAGCAAGACATGGAAACGGTTTGGGAGACAGTGCTCTCGGTGAGCCGTGCCGTGACGCGACAGTCTACCGCTCAAAAAGGCGCTGAAGTAGAAGGCATCGTTAGCACCGCGCAAGGCGACGGATGTTGGTTGGTGAATGCAGCCGGTGGATCAGTGCGTCCGGCGATTCTATGGAACGATGGCCGCGCCCATAATGTCGTGGAGGAGTGGAGAGCTAACGGCATCATTGAGAAGGCTTTTCGCATCAGCGGATCGGTTGCCTATCCGGGGCTGCCGAATGCCATCTGGCGTTGGCTGGAAAAGTATGATTCAGACTCCTTAGAAATGGCAAGATGGTCGCTGACTTGTAACAGTTGGCTGCATTGGCGGATGACCGGCCGGATCGCCGCGGATCTCTCCGACGCCTCCAATCCTTTCAGTGACGTTATCAATCGGCGTTATTCACCCGAGCTTCTTCAACTGTATGGACTTCAACAACAGGCGCATCTTCTGCCTGACATTTCTCGCGGGCAGGCCCCAGTAGGCATAATTCTTCAACCTGTGGCGGAGGCGCTTGGCGTCCGTCCCGGACTCCCGGTCGTGATGGCGCCCTATGACATCGTTGCCACATCCATCGGGTGCGGAAGCATCAATGCCGGAGAGGGCTGTCTGATTCTGGGTACAACGATCTGCCCGGAGGTCATTACCACGAATCCAGGCGTAACCGGCGCGCCTTCCGGGACCACCATTGCTCTCGATGCGCAAAACCTTTATCTGCGGGCGATGCCGACGTTAACAGGATGCGAATCGCTCGATTGGATGACGGCTATTTTGCGCACGGACAGCTTGAAGGATCTATCGCGCATGGCGGCGCGTTCTCCGGTGGGTGCGAATGGTATTGTCTGTCTGCCGTACTTCTCGCCGGCAGGCGAGCGATCTCCATTCCTTGCCCCTTCCGCGCGCGCGAGCTTTCTAGGCTTATCACTGAATCATGCGCGGGAAGACATAACGCGCGCGGCTTTCGAAGGGCTGTGTTTTGTCATTCGAGAGTGCTTTTCGGCGGCTTCGGCGACCCCTCTTACTTCGATCAAAGTCTGCGGCGGCGGCGCGCGCAGCGACCTTTGGTGTCAGATGATCGCTGATGTTTGTCAATGCGAGGCGCTGCGTCCTAACGCGGGCGAGGTGGGGGCGAGAGGCGCATTTTTGTATGCTTTGACTGCCACGGGAAAAGCATCCTCATGGCAGGACGCTATACAAGGTTGCGAGGCAGGGGCGCAGCTTTACGAGCCAAATCAAGAACGAGTAAGCGCGTACGACGATTTGTTCCAGCGCTTTATCAAGTTTCGTGAGATGATCGCGCCCACTTGGGAGATTTCGCAAGCGTGAATGGAATATGAAGGCGGACTCGGCGTGGATTGGCATTGACCTCGGAACGCAGAGCGTGCGCGCTATTGCCGCGGATGAAAACGGTTCGGTGCTGGCCACCAGTTCCCAGCCGCTTTCCGGGAAACGCTCGGGCCGCGAGCATACGCAGATGCCTGCCGACTGGTGGCGGCTGGTATGCGCCTGTTGCCGGGAAGTCATGTCGGTCGTCCCGCCGGAGTCCGTTCGCGCCATTGCCGTGGACACCACTTCCGGCACGATTCTTCTCACAGACAGAGAAGTGCGTCCAGTCAGTGAAGCCTTGATGTACGACGATGGACGCGCCGCAGGCGAAGCGCAGGAAGCGCAGAAAGCGGGTGAGCCGATATGGACGAAAGTAGGCTATCGCATGCAGCCCTCCTGGGCGCTTCCCAAGCTGTTATGGCTATGGCGGCATACAGAGTGCGACAAGAACTCCGTATTTCTCACTCATCAAAACGACTTTATTAACGGGCAGCTTGCCGGTTGCAGGCTCCCTGCCGATTGGAGCCACAGCTTAAAGACCGGTTACGATCTGCTGCAGCGTCAATGGCCGTTTGAAGTGTTCAATAACCTCAGCTTGCCGGAATGTCTCTTTCCGTCTGTTGTCGCGCCGGGGTCCGTTTTGGGGCACATTTCCGCCGCTGCCGCTGTTGTAACGGGACTGCCGGCGGGGCTTCCGATTATTTCCGGCATGACGGACGGTTGCGCCGCCCAAATCGCCGCTGGAGCGGTCGGGGAAGGAAGCTGGAACTCTGTTTTAGGAACGACGCTGGTGCTGAAAGGAACGACGACTCCCTTGCTCCGCGACCCGCTCGGAGCTGTTTATTCGCATCTCTCGCCGGATGGAAAGTGGCTGCCCGGCGGCGCTTCCAGCACCGGCGCAGGAATTATCACAAAGCTCTTTGGAAAAGAGGATTTGAAGAGTTTAGAAGCGCAAGCCGCAGAAGCAGGCCCTACGGATCTTGTGATCTATCCTTTACACTCCCAGGGCGAAAGATTTCCTTTCTCAGCGCCCGCTGCGGAGTATTTTCAGTTAGGCGCTCCTAGCGATTCGGTTGAACTATACCGCGCGATCCTGCAAGGCGTGGCTTTTCTGGAGAGGCTTTGTTTCGACTATGTGGGAATGCTCGGTGCTCCGCTCTCCGACGCTTTCTCGATTTCCGGCGGCGCAGTTCGCAACCAGCTTTGGAATGAGATTCGAGCCAGCGTGCTGGGGCGAACGCTTAGGGTTCCCGTCGTGACCGAAGCCGCCTTTGGTATGGCCGTTTTGTCAGCTTCTTCCGCATCATCGCTCGATCAAGCCGTGTCTCGGATGGTTTTGCCGGGTTCTTTCGTCGATCCAACAACGCCCTTTTCCGAAACATACGGCCAGCCATACACGAGGCTGCTGCGGGAATGGGAACAGCGGGGCTGGCTGCCTGCCGAGTTGGCCGCTTATTCGATAGGCCGGATCTCCGAATGAGTCGCATTGTGCTGGTACGTCATGGTGCAACAGTCTGGCATGGGGAAAACCGGTATGCCGGTTCCAGCGACATCGAATTAACGGAACGCGGCAGGGAGCAGGCGCGGGATCTGGCGTCTTGGGCGGTGCATGGCGACATTTCCCAGGTGTATGTTTCCCCATTAGGCCGGGCTCAAACAACGGCTCGCCCGGTGGCGGCCGCCCTCGGTCTAAGCCCGGTTATTGACAACCGCCTTCGCGAGCTGGATTTCGGAGAAGGAGAAGGGCTGACCTCACGGGAAATGCGCGAGCGTTTTCCTCAACAGTATGACGATTTTTGCAGGAACCCCGTCGAGCATCATCTTCCGGGGGGAGAAGACCCACGAGCGGCGATAGCGCGTGGACGAGGGGCGCTCGACGCCATTGCCGCCGAAACGGACTCCCGCGCACGTGTTCTTGTGGTGACTCACAATACACTCATTCGTTTGCTGCTTTGCGACCTGCTGGGCATTCCGCCCTGCCGCTATCGGCAAGTCTTTCCTTCACTCGGAAATGTGAGCATGACAGAGATTGTCCATGATGAAAAAGCAACCGCGCTCTTGCATTTCAATTCCCCGATAGCGGGAGTTCAATCCTGATTTTATGTCTCAGAAAAAAATTCTTGTGATTGGCGACCATTTCATTTCGCCCTCGCTGATGCGGGCAAGCCTTGCCGCGCGCGTGCAGGATCAACTGGAGATCACGGAATCCGCTACGCCCTTTCCTTTGGAACCCTTTCGCAATATCGGCGAGGTCAAGGAAGCTTCGGGTTCCGAAGATGAAATGATCCAAGCTCTCCGGGGTATTTCGCTTTGCGTGGCTCATCACGCGCCGCTCACGCAAAAGGTTCTGGATGCCTGTCCCGACCTGCGCCTTTTTGTGGTGTGTCGCGGAGGGCCGGTCAATGCCAATGTGTGGGCCGCGACTGCCGCAGGCGTTACGATTTGCTTCACGCCGGGGCGCAACGCGACTGCCACGGCCGAGTTTGCCGTGGCGATGGCACTGGCCGCCCTGCGCCGCATCGCGGTAACCGACCGGGAAATTCGGAACGGCGGGTGGCCAGGAAATTACACCTTTGAAACCGCCGGTTTTGAACTGGACGGAGCCACGTGTGGTCTCGTCGGATACGGCGCGGTCGGCAGCCGGGTTGCTCGAATCCTGCTTGGATTCGGCGCGTCCGTACTGGTATACGATCCATACGCCAAGATTGGAGCGGGCGAAGCCGTGCGGCAGGTAAACCTCCAAGAGCTGCTGCAACGCTCGCAAGTAGTTTCCCTGCATGCGCGGGAAACACCGGAAACGCGCGGACTCATCGGCAAAAAAGAAATTGCTTCCATGCCGAAAGGCTCGGTACTGGTGAACTGCGCTCGCGGCGCGTTGTTGGACTATGCCGCGCTCGAAGACGCTCTGCGCTCCGGTCATCTGTTCGCGGCTGCCGCGGATGTGTTTCCGGAAGAGCCGTTGCCGGCGACATCCGCCTTGCTGACGCTGCCCAATTTTGTGATGACGCCTCATATTGCAGGCGGTACTCGCCAGGCAGCGGAAAAGGCGGCGCGCATGGCAGCCGAGGAAGTCAACCGTTATCTGAAAGGAGAACCGTTGTTTTTCTGCGCCAATCCCGAGACCTTGAAGCTCACCTCGACATAGCCCTCAAGAGCTTCTTTCGGTGACCAGATCGACGATGGCGCTGAGGGCTCGCTGAGCAGGGGAATCGGGAAAGGTAACCAGGGCGGCGCGGGCCTTTTCCGTAAAGGTGTAAGCCCGATCATAGGCGCGCCCAATGGCTCCGTGGCGCTCCAGGATTTGCAGGACCCGCATGAAAGGAACCTGTTCGTAGTTGCCGTCAGCAAGGACGGCTTCAACGGCGCGGCGTTCCTCAGTCGAAGCGGTTTGGAGCGCGTAAATCATAGGCAGGGTTACTTTGCCTTCGCGCAGATCGTTTCCCGAGGGTTTGCCCAGGATCTTCTCCGTGGAGGTGAAATCGAGGATGTCATCCACCAGTTGAAAGGCCATGCCCAGATTCCAGGCAAACTCGCCTAGTTGTGATTCCAGGGTTTCATCGGCTCCTCCCGCTACGCCGCCCAGACAAGCACAGGCGGAAAAAAGGCTGGCGGTCTTGCGATCCACCAACTCCATATAGTCGGCTTCCGTAATGTCAATGCAGTGCAAACGCTCCAGTTGGAGTAGTTCGCCTTCCACCATCATTTGCGTCAATCCGATCAGAATATCGAGAATATGGAAGTTGCGCTCGCGCAGAGCGATCTGGAACGCCTGCATGTAGAGCCAATCGCCCGCCAGCACGGAGACGTGATTGCCCCAGACAATGTTGGTGGAAGGACGACCGCGCCGGGTCTTCGCCACATCAATGACGTCGTCATGCACGAGGGTAGCAGTGTGAATCATCTCCACCACCGCAGCCAGACGGCGGGCGCAATCGTTCGGAGAACCAACTAAACGACTACACAGGAGCAGCAGGGCCGGGCGCAGACGCTTGCCCCCGCCAGCCTGCAAGTATTGATTAATGGTGGTGATCGCTTCGACGGAGGCAACCGACTCGACGCTGATTTCACGCTCTACTTCCCGCAGATCCGACTGAACCAGGTCGAATGCCTCACGAGCGCTGATGGATTGTTTAAACTTGCGAAGCATGTTCTTGCGGGCCGAATCCTAGTTTAACTTCCTACCGAAAATCCGTTGGAAATTCGCGGTCGTCTCTTTCGCAACCTGTTCCCGACCCTCGCCGCGCACGGCTGCGATTGTAGCAGCCGTATGCGTAAGAAAGGCGGGTTCATTGCGTTTTCCCCGATACGGCACGGGCGCGAGATAAGGCGCGTCAGTTTCGAGTAGCAAACGGTCTGCGGGCGTGATGCGGGCGGCTTCCCGGATAGCGCCTGATTTGGGGAAAGTCGTGACGCCCCCAAAGGCCAGATAAAAACTCAATTCGAGGCATTCTTCCGCTTGGCGCGTATCGCCGGTAAAGCAATGCATCACGCAGGGCAGTTTCGTGAACGCCCATTGCTGGCGAAGAATCATCAGGGTATCCTCCCAGGCATCGCGTGTATGAATCACAATCGGCATACGGGCATCGGCAGCAATCTCCAACTGGCGGCGAAAGAGCGGCTCCTGAATTTCTTTGGGAACTCCCCAATGGTAATCAAGGCCGATTTCACCAACCGCCACAACTTTAGGATGCGCAAGCAGGTCCTGGAGATGGCTGAAAGTATTTTCGTCCAGCTTGGGAGCGTCGTTCGGATGGACGCCTACGGTGGCGAAGACAAACGGAACGGCGTCCGCGATACGAATCGCCCCTTCGAGGTCCGGCGGCCCGTCGCCGGTTCCGATTCCGAGAATATATTTCAGTCCTGCTTCACGCGCTCTTTCAAGCACGACATCGCGGTCACCGGCGAACTGCCTGTCGTCGAGATGACAGTGAGAGTCAACGAAATGCACGAGAGTGTTCCGTCTATTTCAGACGCGCCCCGACAGGAACGTCTTCGCCGAAACCAGCGAGCACGGGCAGCCCGCCTTCCAAACTGGCGGCTACGATCATGCCTTGCGAGGTTAGGCCGCGAAGTTTGCGCGGCGCGAGGTTTGCCACAATCACCACCTTGCGCCCGATGAGCTGTTCGGGCTTATAGGCGAGCGCAATGCCGGCTACAATCGTGCGCGGCTCCGGTTCTCCAATGTCGATCTTCAGGTGAAGAAGTTTGTCGGCTCCTTTGACGGGTTCGGCTGATTTTACTTCGCCGACGCGCAAATCAACCTTGGAAAAGTCGTCGATGGTGATTTGCTCCCCGATCGGTTGCGGCGCGGGTCCGGTTGGCGCTGTTTCAGCGGGCTGCGCGCCCATGAGGGCGGCTTGGCGAGTCTTTTCGATTTGTTCCAGTTCTTGCATTTTTTGAATGGTTGGGCCGGCATCAAGGCGCGGAAAGACGGCGGAAATTTTGCCGATTTTTTGCGTGGTTAATCCGCCCCAGGCGAGAGCATTAATGTGCATGTCCGCCAGCGGATTTGTGAAACCGAGCTGTTCCCAAATGGCCGGCGCGGAGTGAGGCAGCACGGGGCCGGTC
>CAXUBB010000033.1:0-7738 GCA_964249105.1 uncultured Bryobacteraceae bacterium
CTACAACACGGCGGGCATTATTCCGGGCGTGCATAAAGACTCGTCGGTTCGGGAGCGGGCGCGGCTGACGATCGAAGCTGGATACCGGGCGTTCCGCATGGGCGCGGCGGACCTGCCGATCAACACCACTTATAACACGCGAGAGCGGGTCAATCAGCTTTATGAAGATTGCGTGCAGGCGCGCGAGGGCGTGGGTAAAAATGGCGATTGGACCATTGATTTTCACCAGCGTTTTGACTTACCTGATGCGATTCGCGGCTGTAATTTGATTGAGAGCCTCAATCCGTTTTTGGTCGAAGACCCGGTGCGGACGGAAGCATTCAACGAAGATCTGCCGATTCTGCGGCGTAAAGTGAATGTTCCACTGGCGGCGGGCGAGGAGTGGGGAAACCGTTGGGATTTTAATAAGCTCATCGAAAATCACGATATCGACTATCTGCGGGCCACGCTTCCGAACGTGGGCGGCATCACCGAGATGATGAAGATTGCCGCCCTCTGCGAGACGCACTTTATCGGCATCGTTCCGCACTTCACTGGACCTATCGCCACGGCGGCGTTGGTCAACTGCCTAGGCACTTACTCAGGCCCGGTGCTGATGGAATACAACTTCCAGGGACGGACCCTGCCGCATCTGCTGGTCTGCCTCGATTTCAAGAACGGAAAGCTCTACCCCAACGAACGGCTCGGCTTGGGCGTGGAACTGGACATGAAGCAGTTAAAACAGGTTGCGGAAATTACTCAACCTGTCACCGCACGCGCTCAGACTTACTTCCGGCCGGATGGCTCGATTACAAACTGGTGAGATTGATTTATTCCGCTTTCAAAGCTGCCATCGGATCAGTACGAGCAGCGCGCCAAGCAGGAAACAGACTTGCTGCTAAAGCAACCAGAGCCAAGATCAAAGGAACCGCTACGAAAGTACGAAGATCGTACGGGCTTGTGTCGTAAAGCAAAGCCGATATGGCGCGAGTCACCAGAAGGGACGCTACAATTCCAACGGCAATGCCTGCCCCGCATAGCTGCAAACCATGCCTGAGAACCAGCGTTAAAAGATCGTGGCGCTCTGCTCCGAGCGCGATACGAACTCCAAACTCCTGTCTCCGCTGTGCGGTGTTGTAAGCCAGTAATCCGGCAATGCCCAGGGTAGCCAGGAGGAGTGCGGCAGCAGCAAAAGAAGCTAACAGCCAAGTTCTGAAGCGCTCAGGGGACAGCGATTTACTCAAAACCTGATCGACGGTTTCTATGTCTCCTACCGGTAGACTGCTATCGAGCTGTTTAACTTGGGACCGAATCGCGCCCGTCAAAAAATGCCCGTCGCCTGAAGCGCGAACGAGCACATTCATTTCCCTGACCCAATCCTCCGGGGTCGTAAACACCAGACGGCGCGGAGCATGGCTGGTGAGCTGGTTTTTGATGTCTGCGACGACCCCGACAACCGTGGTCCAGGGTTCTTTCGGATCGTTGCCGAATTTAAAGTGCCTCCCGACGGGATTTTCCTTGGGCCAGATTTGCTTGGCTAACGTTTCGGAGAACACTGCGGGGCGTTGGGTTCCAAGTTCGTCGCCCGGCTGCAAGAGCCGCCCGCGAAGAAGCGGAACACCCAGCGATTGGAGGGCGTTGCCGATGCAAAAAACCGTGTCAACCTTCCCGCTTCCTTTCGGGTGACCTTCGACAAAGAGAATTCGGTTAGAGCTGGAATACATAGGCAAGATAGATACGGCACCGGTTTGCCGCACGCCGGGAAGCGCGCTCAGTTGAGTGAGCAATTGATTATAAAAGTTGCTAGTCTGCGCCCATTGTTTGTAGATCGTGTTAGGCAAGGCGATCGGCGCACTGATTAAGTGTTCAGGCCGAAACCCCGGATTGGCTTCACTTGCTTTCAGAAAACTCCGCACCAACAAGCTGGCCGTAATCAACAGAAGAAAGGTGAGACTGAATTGAACGACAACTGCTCCTGACATCAGAAAACGCCCTTGCTTGTTCAGTGTGTTCGCGCGCCCTTCGCCGCGTAACGGATGGGAAATGGCCGAGTAAATGGTATGAACGAATGGGGCCAAACAGAAAAGCAGCGGCGTCGCTAAAGACACGGCAGCCACGAACACTGCGGTGCGCCAGTCCAAGCCGACTTCATGCAGGCGTGGAAGGTTGTCCGGAGCGAAGCGAAGCAGGAGCGGCAAGACCCAGAACGCTAAACAGAGTCCGATCACGCCGCCTGTTCCCGAAAGGACCAACCCCTCGGTGAGCGTCTGGCGAACGAGACGCCCGTTTGCCGCGCCCAAAGCAGATCTGAGGGCAAACTCCCGCTGGCGTCCTACCATCCGGCTGAACATCAAATTGGCGACATCGGCGCACCCGATCAGTAGCAGAAGGCCCACGGAGGCCAGCAACAACAGAAGCGGACGCCGCGCTTCTCCTGTCACCTCCTCGCGAAGAAGTGTCACCTGCGAGGCGAGCGAGAAATTCAGCGTTTGCTTCCGCAGCAGTTCGATAATATACGCCGGGTAATTAGCGGAAAACCTTTTGAGCAACAAGTTCAGTTCGGCCTCGGCCTGCGGAAGCGTTACGTGCGGGCGCAAACGGGCCAGCATTCGGTAATCGAAGTTATTCAGAACCTCCTCGCGATCTGCTTTGCTCCAGGAAATGGGAATAAAAATTTCGGCAGGACCGTTATCGAACCTCGATCCACGCAGCGGAAACGAAAAGGAAGTTGGCATGACGCCAATTACCGTATAGGCCTTGCGGTCCAGATGAATGGTGCGTCCGAGAGCTCGTTCCGGCGCTCCAAATAAACTTCCCGCCAGACCGTAGTTCAACACCGCCACCTGCTTTGCATTGTCATCCTCCGTTAGCGTGAAGGCGCGGCCGAGCAGCGGTTTGATTCCCAGGACCTGAAAAAGCGACGCTGTCATGCGTGTTCCCTCTACTCGTCGAGGTTGACCCACACCCGACATCTCATACGATTCCGGGCGATACCCTCCGGTAAAGGCGAAGGACTGATTATGCGCTGCGACAAACAGGTAATCGGGGCACGCGAACGGTATGACAGGAAATCCCATGCTCGGAATCCCTTCTGTCAGCGATACGAGGCGATCCTGATTCGGAAACGGCAAAGGTCGAAAAAGTACGGTATCGACGACCGAGAAAATCGCGGTGTTCGCGCCTATGCAAAGGGCCAAGGCCGCTACTACCGCCGCCGTAAAGACCGGCGCTCGGCGTAGAGTGCGAAGCGCGAACCGCAAATCACTCAGAGTGTCTTCCCACCATCGGACGCCACGCGCATCACGACATTCTTCCTTGACGCGTTCCAGACCATATAAATTGGACATAGCAAGTCTCCTGGCAGTTTCCGGCGAGGCTCCAGCGGCGATCTCGCGCTCAGTTTCCCGTTGGAGGTAGTCACATAATTCATCCTCCAGGTCGCCTTCCACATGGGAGCTGCTGAGAAGTGATCGAAGCCTCAGCCGCAACTTTCTCATCCATCGCATAAAAAACTAACCTCGGGCGGGAAGGACAATAGCGGAGATGGCTCCCGACAACCGCTCCCACGTATCGGTCTGCGCTTCCAACTGTTTGTGGCCTTCTTTGGTCAGAGAATAAAATTTGACGCGCCGCCGGGTGTCGTCGCTGATCGACCATTCGGCGTTGATCCAGCCGTCCTGTTCCAGTTTGTGCAGGGCGGGATACAAGGAGCCGGGACCAACTTGCAGAACATCCTTGGACATCTGCTTCAATCGTTGCGCCAGCGCCCACCCGTGCATGGGTTCCAAGGCGAGCATTCGCAAAATTAGCAGGTTCAGCGTGCCTTGAACCAAATCATTAGGCTTCATCTCTATTATCGATATCCGATAACAGCCTAGCTCTTGTTTGTGCTTAAAGCAAGCGGAATTTCAGCTTAAGCATTCCTTAAAAGCACTTTCAGCACGCCTTTACGGGCTGCTTCGGCAAACGCGGCAGGCGCTTGTTCTAAAGGAAACTCGGCCGAGAGCATGGGACGAACGTCGATTTTTCGGTCCCGCAATAGCTGAATTGCCGGCTCAAAGCGCCCGCAACGAGAGCCGATTAACGAGATTTCATTGACGATTACAGGCGCTGTATCAATGCTCACCTTTTCGTGAACGGTTGATTTCATGACGACCGTGCCGCGCGGTCGAACCATCCGGATGGCGGTGTGGAGTCCAGTGGCGGAGCCGGTGCATTCGATGACTAACGGGAAAGACCCTTCTGGATATACGTCCGATGTTGATACAGCAATGCCGTGAGCACTCGCAATAGCCAGTTTGTTGCTATGGCGACCCAACAACGTTACTTGCGCGTCGTGCGCGTGCAAAACCTGCGCAACAAGCAGACCCAGCTTTCCGTCCCCCAGGACGGCCGCCTTTTCACCCGCTGGAAGCGCAACCTGATCCAAAATTTCGCAGGCAGCCGCCAGGGGCTCAATGAAGACTTATTTTTCATTTGAATTTACGTACGGAATAACGTGCAAGTTTTGGTCCGGCAGCGTCAGCAGTTCGGCGAATGCGCCAGGGTGCTTCACAATGCCCAGAACAGAACGATTTGCGCAATGGCGGCCCAGTCCGATGGCGCAGAAGCCGCAATGTCCGCAGGACAGGTTGATTTCGCCTGCTACCTTGCGGCCTATTAATTCCGTCGAATCAGATTCGAGCACCTGACCCACAAACTCGTGACCGGGAACACCTCGGAACTGATAATAACCGCGTTGCAACTCAAGATCGGTGTTACAGATGCCTGCCGACAGCATGCGAATAAGCGCAAAGCCGGGGAGCCGCTGAGGGTCCGGCAGTTCCTCCACTGAGACTTGCCCGGAGTCAAGGCAGACGGCTTTCATGTCCGTCCGAAATGAATGGGGTTCAAATAACTACCAGCGATTCTTGCTGCCGCCGAAGTCCCGTTGCCTGCCACCGCCACCGCCGCTCCCGCCGGAGCGTTCACGCCGCTCGGGTGGACGAGCTTCGTTCACAACCAGAGCCCGCCCCATCAGCGCACGCCCGTTACAAGCTTGCACTGCCTGAGTTGCTATGGCGTCATCGTTGAATTCAACAAACCCGAATCCTCTTGCTTCTCCGCTAAAGCGGTCTCGAAGGATGTTGACGGTATCCGCCTGAAAACCAGCTTCCGCGAAAAAAGCCTGTATATCTGCTTCTGTAGCCTTGTAGGGCAAATTCCCCACGAAAAGCTTTGTCACTTAAACTCTCCTAACTGTTGTTCGGAATGAAGGTTACCTGAGTTGGGCGCATTAGACGGGAAGTCACACCAAGCGGAAAACCGAAAACTCCAAACCGACTTTTCTATGGTCCCACAAACACGAACTTTCTTGAAGAGTGAAAAACGTAAACTACGAAGAATTACCAGAATTATCATTTCATTTCATTGCGAATTTACCGGGGTGTAATTAAACCGCCGAGTTTGTCCTGCTCGCTAACGATGTGACGCCCGAAGCGGGTCGAATAAGCTTCCAGGTATTTGTAACCGGACCCGGTATTGTAGATCACAACTTTATCCTGCGGTTTTAGAAAGCCGGCGTTCAACAGATGCTGGGCGGCAGCCACGCACGCTCCGCCTTCTGGAGCGGGAAAGATCCCTTCGCTATCAGCCAGTTGCAACGCAGCATCGAGCATCTCCGAGTCCGTCACGGAGACGGCGGTGCCGCCGCTGTCACGAACTGCCTTTAGAACCAAAAAATCTCCGAGCGCTTTCGGCACACGCAGACCGCTCGCCACGGTGTGGGCATTCTGCCAAAATTCGCTTCCCTCGGTATTTTGTTCGTAAGCGCGGGTAATGGGAGCGCAACCAGCGGCCTGCACCGCGATCATCCTAGGCCGTTTCCCGTCAATCCAACCGAGTTCTTCCAGCTCCGCAAACGCCTTCCACATTCCAATTAAACCGACGCCGCCGCCGCATGGGTAAAGAATTGCGTCGGGCACTTGCCATTCGAACTGCTCGGCGACTTCGTAACCCATTGTTTTCTTGCCTTCAATGCGGTAAGGCTCCTTAAGCGTGCTGACCTCAAACCAGCCCTCCTTTTGTTTGCGTTCCCCCACGATGCGTCCACAATCGCTAATCAGCCCATCAATTAAAGTGACGCTCGCGCCAAAAGACTTGCATTCGATAAAGTTGGCTTGCGGCACATCCTGCGGCATGAAAATATAGGCTTCCAATCCCGCTTTGGCGGCATAGGCGGCTAAAGCGCCCGCAGCATTACCCGCCGACGGAATCGCCAGTTTCCGGGCACCCAGTTTTTTGGCCATCGTCACGGCGCATGAAAGTCCACGCGCTTTGAATGAGTCGGTCGGGTTCTGGCCCTCATCCTTGATCCACAAGTTGGCAAAACCCAATTTTCGTTCGAGCGTTCCCGCACGCAGGAGGGGCGTCCAGCCTTCCCCCAAAGTGACGACATCGCTTCCGTCAGCGGGAAGAACGGGAGCATAGCGCCACATGCTGGAAACAGCGCGGTCGAGATCCCTTTTATTCCATTGAGAGCGAATAGCGGGGAGATCATACTTTACTAACAGGGGCGCGCCCGCTCCACTGAGATTGATGAGCTGGTTTGGCTGGTATGATTCGCCGGAACGGCTGCAAATTAATGCGAAAGGCTGACCCATAACTCTACCCCATACTAAGCTTTGGGTCTTCCAAGACTGGCGGCTTTGTGGCAGAATACAGAAAAGAACCAATCAGTTGAAGTTCACCTGCTTTTCCATTTTCGTGGTCTACTCGACGCTTGCTTTCAACAGCTTTGCGAAAGATACTGTTTATCTCAAAAACGGCTTTACCCTGGAAGCAGAATCTTGTCAACAGCAGGGCGCAATCACGGTTTTGAACACCGGCGGCGGAACACTGGAAATGGCAACGGACGAGATCAGCAAAATCGAAAAGCTGGCTGAGCCGGCGGTTCGCAATCAGCCGAACCTGGCAACAGCGCCCCTTCCGGTTGCGCCGGAGAAGCTGCTCGTGAGCGCTGCCACGGCGCAGGGCATCGACGCCGCTTTTGTGCGTAGCGTTGCGAAGGTGGAATCCGGCTTGCGGCAGGACGCTGTTTCACGCAAAGGCGCTCTGGGTTTGATGCAGTTGATGCCGGGAACCGCAACGCGGTTGAGGGTCAATGCCGCGCAGGCGGATGACAATGCTTTAGGAGGCGCGAAGTACCTGCGGGAGCTGCTTTTGCAGTACCACGGCGATTCTGTTTTAGCGTTGGCGGCCTATAATGCCGGTCCCGGAGCAGTGGCAAAGTTCGGAGGCGTCCCGCCCTATGCGGAAACCCAACACTATATCGTCCGGGTGCTGAAGGAGTATCAACGGCAATTGGCTCACCAGAAGCCCTTGTCGGCGGAGATCGCCACGGCTAAAAAGCCCACCGCCACAAATTAACGCCTGCCGTGTAGCCCGCGCCCACAGCGCAGAACAGAACGAGATCACCCTTTTTCAATTTACCGGCGGCGATAGCGTCCCCCGTAGCTAGCGGAATGGTGGCAGCGGTCGTGTTGCCGTATCTGTCTAGGTTCAGGATTACTTTCTCCTCCGGCAAGCCGAGGCGCTCTGCCGTGGCGGCAATAATGCGTTTATTGGCTTGATGGGGAATCATCAGATCGATATCCGAGGCGGTCAGATTATGGATTCGTAGGATTTTCTCGCACAGGTCCGCCATCTTGCGGACGGCAAACTTAAATACCTGCTGGCCTTCCTGCTTCACGTAGTGTTGGCGCTGCGTCACGGTCTCAGC
>CAXUBB010000033.1:7748-10761 GCA_964249105.1 uncultured Bryobacteraceae bacterium
GGAACCATCCACTTCGTTCAAGTGCCCGACAAAGCCAAGCTCATCACCCTCGGAAGGCTCCAGGAGAAATGCGCCCGCGCCATCGCCGAAAAGAATACAAGTCGCCCGGTCTGTGTAATCGATGATGCGCGACATGGTATCAGCCCCGATCACCAGGACTTTGCGGTGCGTTCCCGCTGCAATCAAGTGCGCGGCAACGGTAATGCCGTAGACGAATCCGGAACAGGCAGCCGACAGATCAAAGCCCCATGCGCCCCACGCGCCCAGTTCCTCCTGCACCAAGCAGGCTGTGGACGGGAACAACATATCGGGTGTTACGGTGCAAACAATGATGGCATCCAGCGTACTCGCCTCAATACCGCGCTGTTTTAATGTTTCGCGGGCGGCGGCAACGGCCATGTCGGAAGTGGCTATATTCGCATCCGCAATATGGCGTTCCCGGATGCCTGTCCGCTCCACAATCCAAGTGTCGTTTGTCTCGACTATTTTCGAAAGATCGTGGTTAGTGAGTGTGCGCGGAGGCACGAAGCAGCCGAGAGCGCTGATCTTTGCTTTCAACAAGAGTTTCCTTTATCTGCAAGCTCCTTCGGTTTGCTGAACACTGTTAAGCAGGCTTGCATCACCATGTTACATTTGGGGAAAATGCAAGTTCAAACCGCTCTATTTTTTGAGACGGTTGAAGAGATTTATGCCCGGATTTTCCGGGTGCTCAAGCCGCGTACCGCCCTGCCCCGCATATCGGTCCGGTTTCGCAAGTATGCCAACGCGAACAGCCGGGTGAGGCTGGCCGATGGCAATCTTACGGTCGATATCAGTGATTTGTTGGAGGACGCGCCCGCGCCTATCCAGGAAGCGCTGGCGCTCATTTTGCTGTCCAAGCTATTCCGCCGCGTTCCCGACCAGGCCGCCGTCCTGTGTTACCGGCGCTATCTTCACCGGCCCGATATCCGGCATCTGCTGCATTCGGTCAAGCAAACACGAGGGCGCAAGGCAATCCGGCCTCCCCAGGGCGATGTCTATGATCTCGGTAAGCTCTTCGAGAACTTGAATGCGCACTATTTCGGAGGCTCCATGCCGCAACCGCAGCTCGGCTGGAGCCGGAAAGATTCGCGCACGACGCTTGGTCATTACGACCCGTCCCACCACAGTATTGTTTTGACAAAGCTTCTCGACTCGGAAGCAGCACCGGAGCTGGCCGTGAAATATGTCTTATTCCACGAAATGCTTCACTTGAGGTACCCGGCGGAGTATCGGGGAAACAGGCGGTGCGTTCATACCAAAGAATTTAAGCAGGCGGAAAAGCAATTTGAGCGCTTCGAACAAGCAAAGCGCGAACTGCGGCGTTTTCTTGAACTGCTTAATTAACGAGCGACGGCTCTCAGCGCCGTGATCCCGTTCAGCTCCACGCTCATCTCTTCCAACCGCGCAATCATGCTGCGGGCCGCTAGCCTGCCGATACCGGCACGACAGCAGAGATAACTGATTTGGCTCTGCATAACAGCAAGACTGAAGCGGATTTTTAACCGGAATAGGCGCATGATGAGATCCGACCGGTCCTCTTGTCCACGGGCAATCAGAAGCCGCGCGGTCATATGAAGCCGATTGAAATCTAAGATCAAACGGCTTAGATACTGACGAAAAATCAGCAAGCGTTCTTTTCGCAGCTTGCGGTAAAGGGAAAAATCAAAACCGGGCTGACGCGCCAGGAAGCGAAAGTCTTCATCCGACAGAAGACCTTGCATAGGGTAATAAGCGGTTACGGAAAAACTCTCCAGCCATTCAGGCGTGATCTCAGAGATCTCGCAGCGCCGAAAAAGCCGGGCGAGAACAGGAGCAGCCAGAACCAGGCTTGCCCCGAGAATCACAAATGGAGCGAGAAAAATCGCTATCAACATTGGACTCGTATGTATAAGGTACAAGAAATATCTCTACATTTCAAGTCTAAAATGCAATTTGAATAATATTACGCGCCAGTTTTCTCATAAATTCCAAATACGTAATTTACTCAATGCAAAATACTTATTCTAATGCACCGGCACTCGAGCCGGCGTCTCGCCAGCAGAGGCTTTGAGCCATACCCTTAACGCCGGGCGGCTTTCAAGAGCGTGTCGTTGATCAGCTCTAATTGGGCAATCAGCCGCTCCTGCTCTTGCGGCTGCCGCTGGATTGTAATGGCCGAAGGCACATTTTCTCCGGCTGGGGAGAGAAGAAAAAGCCAAAAAGCATAACAAATGCTTGAAACTCCTCCCAGCAGAATACTAACAACGTCCAGCAGTTTATTAAAGCTGGACATCGTCTCGCTAGGCCAAAAGCTTCTAAGCAGCATAAGCACAGTTCCTCCTGCGAAATACACCGAAAACCCAACGCTGAAAACGGCCAGATTTCGAGGCATGGTCACTGGAAACCAAAGCAGGAAAGCTAAAATCGCGAGCAGGCTGAGCAGCGCTGTGCTAACGATTACGCGGTTAAGCACTAATTCCGTAATCCACCATTGAGACCAGAATTGGGCTTTGAAAGCCGTAAATCCTGGAGCCGAGTACTCCAATCGAGCGCTGACTACCCCTACCGCAAAGGCCAGGAAGAAGGTTGCATGCAGCACTTGTTTCGACAAACGCAGCAGGCCCGGCAATTGCGACAAAATTTTTCCGAGCAGGCTGTAAACCATCAATAACGTGAACAGCCAGACGACAGGTGTAATGGTTAACCAAACGAATGTGTACAGGCGATCAGAGAACGATCCCAATACATTGCTCAGCACCCACAAAGCGGAAACTGCAAGATCGGTGGCCAGAAAAAGACAAAATAGCCAGTAAATTTTATACAGTTTAGTGCTGAACAGCTTTATGATAAGAGAAATGCCAAGAGCGAGATTGCAGCCCTGGATAGTCGATCCCCAATTCATCTTTGCTCTCGGCCTGTACTTTGCATGTTAAACAAAGCAGAGAGTTCGAGCAAGTTGTTCAATGCGCCCTAATAAGTGGGTTGGGCTATATTGCGCTTATCAGCTAACGAT
>CAXUBB010000033.1:10790-20155 GCA_964249105.1 uncultured Bryobacteraceae bacterium
GACATTTAGGTTCCGGCGGATAGGCACAAACTACGGGGCTAGCTAGACTGGCGAGGAGCAGAAAAGAAGCGGCAAATAATTTTTTCATAAGATCGTTAATTTCTCCTAAATTAATTTGAGTTTTTTTGAAACTCACGACCTTACAGTAGCCTGATGGGTGAGGCTTAGGGCATTGTATATACTATGTTTTCTGGTATCAGAACGTTCTTAGTCCTATAGGTACCCACAGGACCGTGACACGGTTGTTAAGCTGAATAATAATTGAGAAATATAATTTAATGTCGCGTTATAAACTAGGCCAGAATAGCCAGGATATTTCTTGGGAGACGGGGCTTCATGAACTTTCACAAATTGAAACCTCGTACGGGCGCTTAGTGTATCTCGCAAGTCTGCGTAACCCTGATAACGGCCGTTACGAGCATTACGGAACTGAGATCTCCGCGCCTTCTGCGCTTAACAAAGAACTGGCCCGCCTGCACGAGGAAATCTTCCGCGAGTGGGTGACCTATACTCTAGAGCGTAAAAAAGCGGATGTTGAACTTTATATAGCCGGCATTGAAGCTGTGGATCCCGCGCAGTTAATCAATGCATGGTTGCGGCTCACTCCTTACAAGAATTTAGTTCCCGCCGCCATTCAGGGTCCCGAACGGCAGAAGCACGTCTCGGATTTTGAGGCAATTCTCGGGCTACTCAAGAACGTATATGGCGTCGCTTCCCCAGATCCAAACGCATAGCAACTCCAACCACCTGTCCGATGATCTCGACTTCGCCGGGGTAGTTATAGACGCACGGAACTTCATGAGACGCGGAGTGAGGCTGCACCAGCAGAAAACTGCCGCTATAGCTGCACCACCCGCACTGAAAGCCGTTACGGTGCTCTAAAAAGTAAATCGGGCGTTCATATTCATTAAGCCAGCCTTCCCGCGCAATTCGCTTTTTGCTTTCGTCCACTTGCACGAAAGAACCAGGCGGAAGGATCGGATACATCGACCAATCATCGGTGCCGATAAAAGCGTAGCGATGCCGCCGCAAATCCAGTGAATTCAAAAGCGTGATGGCTACCTTGCCCCAGCGCTTAATGTGCCTGCTGAAATAGCTTGTGACCCGGAGATTGATCTCATCGTCTAGTTCCAGCGGAAAATCTATTACGGCCCGATCCGATACAGGCAGATCGAAAGTGCGGGTTTGGTCATTCGCAAAGCGCGTCGCGTCAATCGGTAATTGCTCTAGATCAATTCCGTACCAGTCAAGAGCGGTCGTAAAGTCCAGGCCATAAATAGCGCAAAGCGAATACAACTTAAAGATGGAAGGGACCGTGCCTCTATTTTCAATATCAGACAACCTGCTCAGCCCTATTAGAAACTCGTTATTTCCATATTGGCTGGCAATACGCTGGCTGGCGCTTTCAACATCACGATAGCGCAGCCGTAACTGTTCACGGACACGCCTCAATTTCTGACCTGGATCATGCATGTATTCCCATCCCAAGCCTTGGCTGATGTTAGAATCGTGCAAACAATTAACAGCCAATGACCATTTTTGTTCTGATTCTAGAACGCATCGTATCGTACCACTTCCTGAAAGAGATTTTAGATCCCGATAATGACGGAAGTCTTCCTCTCGCCTTTGCCTACTCTTTGTGGCAGCGGCGGAGATCCGGCCAAGTGCTGCTTATGAGTTCCGGCCTGCTAAACTCTTTTGATTGAAATACTTTCCGTAAAAAGGAGCAATGGCCAGCAGTGTCGGATAATTTTCCTGTTTCTGTTGCATTTCAGGGCGAACTTGGCGCATTTAGTTTTTCAGCGGCTCGCAAGTTTTTTGGCCCGGAAATTTACGTTCAGCCATTCGAAAGTTTTAAACAAGTATTCGAAGCTCTCTCGGCGGGAATGGCAACTCATGCAATCATTCCCATCGAAAACACACTGTACGGAAGCGTACATGAAAATTATGATTATTTGTTGCAATATGGATTCAAAATTATTGGAGAAACAACGCTTCGAATCGCGCATCAATTGATTACCAGACCAGGAGTTTCTTTCGAAGCTATCCGGCGAGTGTTCTCGCATCCGGTAGCGCTCGACCAATGTAGACGGTTTTTTGGAGATTTTCCTCAGCTTGCGCCTGTTTCGTTCTATGATACGGCGGGAAGCGTGAAAATGATTATGCAGCAGCAATTTAGTGATGCTGCCGCCATTGCTTCGGAAGCTGCCGCCGAAATTTACGGCGGATCAATTCTCAAAAAAAATATCGAAGACAATACCGATAATTTCACTCGTTTTTTTCTGTTAACGAAACAAATGCAAGAGCCGGAAGAGTTTCACCGCACAGATTTTTGGAAAACTTCCCTGGTTTTTGCTACAGCCAACAAACCGGGCGCGCTTTTTAAAGCAATGGCATGCTTCGCGCTTAGGGATCTTGATTTGACCAAAATTGAATCCAGGCCAATCCGCGAGAAACCGTGGGAATATCTGTTCTATGTTGATGTTGCGGGCTGTATTGAGGATGGAAATGTCAGAAAGGCCATTCTCCACCTGGAAGAATTGACAAACTTCCTGAAAGTGCTTGGGAGCTATCGTCCCACTTTATAGATGAAAACTCCCCTGCTAAATATCATAATAAAGCGCAAATTCGTAAGGGTGCGGACGTAGACGGACCGCTTCCGCCTCATTTTTGCGCTTATAAGCGATAAACGTCTCAATAATCTCTTCAGAAAAGACATCGCCCTTCATGAGAAAGGCATGATCATCCTCGAGGCATGTCAAGGCTTCATCAAGCGACGACGGCATGGACGGAACCTGCCTCATCTCTTCGGGAGAAAGATCATAGATGTCCTTATCGAGCGGCTCGCCGGGGTCAAGCTTATTCACAACGCCGTCCAGCCCTGCCATCATCATGGCGGCAAAAGCCAGGTACGGATTCGAGGCGGGATCGGGCGGACGGAACTCCACTCGTTTTGCTTTCGGGCTATTGGAGTACATCGGAATGCGGACCGCAGCCGAGCGGTTGCGGCGCGAATACGCTAGATTGACTGGAGCCTCATAGCCGGGCACGAGGCGTTTGTAGCTGTTTGTAGTAGGAGCAATGATGGCGGATAAAGCCCGCGCATGCCGCAAAAGCCCCCCGATGTACCACAAAGCGATTTGGCTCAAACCGGCGTAATTGTCTCCGGCGAATAGCGGCTTACCGTCTCTCCACAAACTTTGGTGCGTGTGCATCCCGTTGCCGTTATCGCCAAAGATCGGCTTCGGCATGAAAGTGACGGACTTACCGTATTGATAAGCCACGTTCCGGACGATGTATTTGTACAGCATCATGTTGTCCGCGGATTTCACCAGCGTGTCGAACCTTTGATCGATTTCGCACTGCCCGCCCGTTGCCACTTCGTGGTGGTGGCATTCAATGTTCAGGCCGCACTCCAGCATCGTGGCGACCATTTCGCTGCGCAGATCCTGGTAGTGATCGGTCGGCGGAACCGGAAAGTACCCCTCCTTATAGCGTGGCCGGTAGCCCAGATTATTTCCCTCTCGGCCTGAGTTCCAGCGCCCTTCTTCCGCATCGATGAAATAAAAGCCGCTGTGCTGGTTCTGGTCGAACCGGACATTATCGAAAATAAAGAATTCGGCTTCCGCCCCGAAGTAAGCGGTATCGGCTAAGTTGCTGGTTTTAAGATAAAGCTCAGCTTTTTTAGCAATCCAACGCGGGTCACGGTCATAGTGCTGGCGCGTAATGGGGTCCACGATATCGCCCAGCATAACCAGCGTGCGAATTTCCGCGAAGGGGTCCATGAAGGCCGTGGACGCATCCGGAATGATCAACATGTCGCTTTCGTTGATTGCCGCCCAGCCTCGGATACTGGACCCGTCTATTCCGAAGCCGTCCTCAAACGCATCCTCATTGAGCATGGAAATGGGATACGAGATGTGCTGATTGAGTCCAGGAATATCGGTAAAACGGAGATCGATCTGCCGGGCGTCATTAGTGCGGGCGAAATCAAGGGCTTCTTGTGGGGTCATGGTTGGTCTAAAGCAGAAAGCAACGCTAACTGGCTTAACAACTCGCTAGAATAGCGCAGGAATCTCTTTTGTGGAACCATGGAAATAACGAGGCCGCAATTGAAAGCATTCGGGAAGGAAACAGAAGGCAACGGCCAACTGCAATTGGCGCTTGAATCGGAACGGCATGTCTATGGAGTGAGCGAACTCAATTCAGCGATTCAGGATGTATTTGAAGAAGAGTTCGGCAACATCTGGGTATCCGGTGAAATTTCCGGTTGCCGTCTGGCGGCGAGCGGCCACTTTTACTTTTCATTAAAAGACTCAACCAGCCAGGTAAAGTGCGCGCTCTTCAAGGGCGCCGCCCGCTATGCAAAGTTCAAGCCGCAGGACGGGCTGGCGGTGACGGCGCGCGGAAGCCTGGAAATTTATGAAGCGCGCGGCGAGTATCAACTGATTGTTGAGCTGCTGGAACCGCAGGGCGCGGGAGCGCTGCAACTCGCCTTTGAACAATTAAAGGACAAATTAGCGGCGGAAGGCTTATTTGATTTGTCCCGAAAGCGACCCTTGCCGAAGCTGCCGGGGCGCATCGGGCTGGTCACATCTCCCAATGGCGCGGTTCTCCGGGACATGCTGCACGTTCTGGAACGGCGTTTCAGCGGCCTGCACATCCGGCTCTTTCCCGCGCAGGTTCAAGGTGAGGGATCAGTGGAGCAGATTTGCAGCGGCATCGATCACTTTAGCACTGGTGGGTGGGCGCACGTCGTCATCGTCGCGAGAGGCGGCGGGTCGCTCGAAGATCTGTGGAGCTTCAATGAAGAACGAGTCGCCCGGGCCATCGCCGCCTCAAAAGTGCCTGTGATTTCGGCCATTGGGCACGAAACGGATTTCACGATTGCTGATTTCGTCGCCGATCACCGCGCCCCCACGCCGTCCGCCGCCGCCGAGATCGTAATCCCCACACGGGACAGCCTGTTGGAGCAGATCGATATGGGTCGGCTGAAGATTTCTCAGGCTTTGCGCTACCAGTTGGCGGTTGCTTCCCGGGACTTGCACCAGCGGATTGGCGAGCGCGCCGCGACGCTGATGCAGCGCATCCTGGCACGGCGCAGTCAACGGGTCGATGAAGCCGACCTACAATTAAGGCGCTTAGGCGAAGACAAGCTGGAGGCGTTCCAGAAACGTCATGAGGGCCTTTCACGCAGGCTGCACGATTGCAACATGCAGCTTCGCTTCGAGCGCAGCCGCCATAAGCTGGAGTTACTGAACACACAGCTCTCCAAGGCCTGGAATGCGAAGATTTGCAGCGTCGAAAAGAGGATGGAAGAGGCGCGAGCGTACCTGCATCAGCTCAGTCCTGTGGCTGTCCTCGGGCGGGGTTACGCCATTGTGGAAGGACCAGGAGGGCGAGTGTTGCGGTCAGCAGCGGAAACGGGCATGGGTGAATCGCTGAAAATCCGCTTGCATAAGGGAGAACTCGACGCCACCGTTTCCGCTATCCGGAAAGATGATTCGCTTTAAAGCCCTATACTGAAGCTGTGATTGCATCGGAAGGAAAACGCGCTATCTGCCTTCTGAGCGGCGGCCTCGATTCCGCCACATGCTTGGCGATTGCCCGACGGGAAGGCTTTGAATGCTACTGTTTATCTTTTGATTACGGGCAGCGTCACCGGGTGGAACTGGAAGCTGCTCGCCGGATTGCTGAACGCCTGGGCGCAAAAGATCATCAAATTGTCCGGTTCGATCTGCGGGCTTTCGGCGGGTCGGCCCTCACGAGCGATGAAGAGGTTCCCAAAAATCGCGGGGAGAGCGAGATGAGCAGCGGGATTCCAGTGACTTATGTGCCTGCCCGCAATACTATTTTTCTGTCGTTCGCGCTGGCTTACGCCGAAGTAACGGGCGCGGCGGACATATTTATCGGCGTGAACGCCATCGACTACTCGGGCTATCCTGATTGCCGGCCTCAGTTTATTCACGCTTTCGAAGCCATGGCAAATCTGGCAACCAAGGCCGGAGTGGAAGGCGCTACGGAGATTAAAATCCGGGCGCCTCTCCAGAAACTATCAAAGGCCGATTTTGTTCGGCAGGCATTGCGCTTGGGCTTGGACGTAAGTTTGACGCATAGCTGCTACGATCCCGACGCTCACGGACGGCCGTGCGGAGGCTGTGACTCGTGTATTCTACGCCGCAAGGGATTTGAGGAAGCGGGAGTAACAGATCCGGTCTTTGCGTCGGTTTGACGCGATAAGAATGCAGTGAAGATTTCAGAGATTTTTTATTCAATACAGGGCGAAGGATCGCTTCTGGGCGTGCCGTCGGTCTTTGTCAGAACGTCGGGTTGCAATCTACGTTGCAAGTGGTGCGATACGCCCTACACATCCTGGCAACCGGAAGGACGAGAGATGCCGGTTGCGGAGATCATGCAGGCGGTTACTGATTATGGGGCCGGGCATGTTGTTGTGACCGGCGGTGAGCCGATGATTGCGCCGGCAGTAGGAGATTTAACAAGAGCGTTGCACGAAAGCGGCTTGCACATCACGATCGAAACAGCAGGAACAGTGATTGCTCCGGTCGTTTGCAATTTGATGAGCATCAGCCCGAAGCTATCGAGTTCCACTCCGCTTGACAGAGAGAACGGCAGATGGGCACCGCAACACGAGCGCTTGCGCTGTCAGCCCGATGTGTTGCGCCATCTCATCAATCACTACGAGTATCAGCTTAAATTTGTTGTTACTTCCCCCGGCGATCTCCAGGAAATCGAAGGGATACGGCGGGACCTGGGAATACCAGCATCACGGGTCATGCTAATGCCGGAAGGCACGAAACCGGAAGCAATTGCCGCGAAGGCTCTCTGGATTGTTGATGTCTGCAAAAGCGAAGGCTACCGATACAGCCCACGACTGCACATTGATCTTTGGGGCGACCGGCGGGGGGTGTAGTTCGCTGTCATCTCAGTACACTAAAGGTTGAGACAGAATCATCCCAAAATCCGTGTGGGCGCCGTAAGTTACCTGAACACGGTCCCGCTTGTCTGGGGCATGCTGCACGGTGAGCAGCGGGAAGCTGTGGATCTTTCGTTTTCCATTCCCGCTCTCTGCGCGGAACAGGCCGAAAGTAGTCTGATTGATATTGGCCTAGTGCCGGTCGCCGAAATTGCTCGGCAGCAGTTGCAGATTGTTTCCGATGTAGGGATCGCTTGCTATGGCGCGGTACGGAGCATTTTGCTGGTTTCGCGCGTTCCGTTCCGCCAGATCCGTACCCTCGCGGCAGATGAAAGTTCCCGAACTTCAGTACAACTCGCGAGGGTAATTTTGCGAGAACGGTATGGAGTTGAGCCTCTGATAAACCGGTACGCGCCGGAACTGGACAATATGCTGAGGAACGCGGACGCGGCTTTGATTATCGGCGACCCCGCTCTGCAAATTGAGCCTGCTGATCTGCCCTATGAATGGCTGGACTTGGGCTCTGAATGGCGGCATCTTACAAATCTACCTATGGTCTTTGCCGCCTGGGCCGGGAAGCCGGGAGCGCCGGTTAGCCTTCTTGCGGAACTGACGCGGAAATCTTACGAGTTCGGCAAGGTTCACCTCAATGAGATCATTGAAACGGAACATAGCAAGCGCCACGTTTCCAAGCAACTCGCGCAACGCTACTTAGGAGAGTTGATCCACTTTGAATTGGGCCGGAAGGAGCAAAACGGCTGGGAAGCGTTTCTCGAACTGGCGCGCTTGGGTCAACCTGCTTTGGAATTCAGACATTCTTAAGAAAACGCGTCATGATTACTCGACACCAAGCAACAGAGCTGTTCAATAGCAATGATTTAGTGGGCATCGGCGCCGAAGCGGATGCGGTACGCAAGCGGTTTCATCCGGAAGGAGTTGTCAGCTATATCATTGACCGGAATATCAACTACACCAACTTCTGCACGGAGTATTGTAGTTTCTGCGCCTTCTATCGAGCGCCCGGCAGCAAGGAAGGTTACGTCCTACCTACTGAAGTGATCCTTAACAAGATTCAGGAGACAATCGATCTCGGCGGCACGGGCATTCTCATGCAGGGTGGCCTGCATCCTGAATTAAAGATCGAGTGGTACGAAGACTTGCTGCGGACCATCAAGTCCCGCTACAACATTTGGTGCCATTGTTTCTCCGCTCCCGAAATTGTTAATATTGCCGAACTGAGCGGTCTCACGCTGCGGGATACTATTGCTCGTCTGCGCGATGCCGGCCTTGATTCAATACCAGGCGGTGGAGCCGAAATTCTGGATGATTCCGTGCGGTACCGCATCAGCCGCTTAAAATGCTCTACACAAGAATGGATCGACGTTCACCGGACAGCGCATGCCTTAGGCATGCAAACCACCGCGACGATGATGTTCGGCACGGGCGAGACCATTGAGCACCGGATGAATCATCTGGAAATTGTCCGCCATATTCAGGAAGACACAGGAGGATTTACGGCATTTATTCCCTGGTTTTTTCAGCGTGAACATACTTCCCTGGGCCGGTTCGTGAAACAGGAAGCGACAGCGGTCGAATACTTGAAGATGCTCGCTGTCTCGCGAGTTTATCTGGATAACATCCGGAATGTCCAGGCATCCTGGGTTACTCCCGGCCTGAAGGTCTGTCAGCTTGGTCTACGCTTCGGCGGGAATGATGTAGGAAGCATTATGATTGAAGAGAACGTAGTCTCCGCCGCCGGCACGCACCATCAGGCAACAGAGGAGCAACTGCGGCGCTTAATTCGAGATGCGGGCTTTACGCCGAAACAGCGTGATACTCTGTACCGGACTTACTATCTCAACTGAACAAACAGAAAGCGCTCCGCTTAGAGCAGAGCGCCCTGCCAAAAATGCTAATGGTACTAAGCAGTTTCCTTCTTGGCGGGACATGCCGCCTTAATCCGCTTCATGTCAACGGATTTATTGGACCAATCTTCCGCCTGCGCGATATCAGCTTTGGACGCCTCAGGCGAGTTTTCGAGGTCGGCCTTCTTACGCAGAAGTAGGTTCATGTAAGACATGGCGTCTTCATTTTCCTTGTCGAGATCCAGACACTTCTTCAAATTATCAATGCCCTCATTTACCATGTCTGAATACTTGGCTTGCAGTTCCTGCCTCACTTTAGGATTTTTAATGGGACCGGGATCATTCGGACTCATTTTCTGCTCAACTCGAACCGTTTGGATGGCTGGAAAAGCTTGCGCCCAGTCAATCACGCCTAAGTAATAATAGGCCTCCGACTCCTTGGGATTCGCCTCGATACGACGCTGGTTCCACTTCTTTGCTTCGTCGAGCGCCGCCGTTTTCTGCTCCGGAGTGCCCGACGCAGCCGAGTTATAAGCCATGGAAGCTAAGGAAGCCAAGGCTAAGGA
>CAXUBB010000034.1:0-7033 GCA_964249105.1 uncultured Bryobacteraceae bacterium
CGGTTTCACCGTCTTCTGCCGCGCGCCAATCGCATACTTGGCGGTACGGGCGAAACTGGTCTGAATGCCGAGGAGCGCCTCAATGACGCCCTTGGCGTTGCTAACCGTCAATGCCACGCCGGCTGCCATCAACATGGGCAGGAAGGCAATCGACTTCCACCAGGTTTTTGGAAACAGCTCTCTTTGCGCGTAGAGGTAAAAAGCCGAGATGGACCAGAACGAAGCAGCAATCAACGGAAAATCGAGCAGCACCATCTGGAAAATGCCCATGTAAAACCGTACGATCATCACCGGCAGCATCAGCATGGAAACGATCAGCATGAGCGGATACGAGATGTTGGGCGTCAAGTGCATGAACGCTTCGGCTTTCACCCGCCAGGGCAGTTTTGCCTTTAGGATGCGCGGAAGCAATTTTATAGCAACCTGCGTAAGGCCCTTTGCCCAGCGCGCCTGCTGCACCTGGAAGCCATAGGTTTCAACCGGCAACTCGGACGGACATTCGATATCGGGAACGTAAACGAAGCGCCAGCCGTTGAGCTGCGCCCGGTAGCTCAGATCCGAGTCCTCGGTCAATGTTTCATGCTGCCAGCCGCCCGCATCATCGATCATCTCCCGCCGCAGTATGCCCGCGGTGCCGTTAAAGTTAAAGAACAGACCGGAGCCGCAGCGCGAACCGTGCTCCAGAACAAAGTGCCCGTCCAGCAGCATGGCCTCGACCTGAGTCAGAATATTGAACTCTTTATTGAGGTAAGTCCAGCGCGTTTGCACCACCCCGACCTCCGGGTCCACAAAATAGTCCACGGTACGGCGCAGAAAGTCCTTTGGCGGAACAAAGTCGGCATCGAAGATCGCGATCAGTTCGCCCTTTGCTGTTTCCAGTCCTTCCTGCAAAGCTCCGGCTTTGAATCCACGACGGTTTGTGCGGTGACGGTATTCAATCGGATAGCCTGCCGCTTGATACTCGTTGCACAAGCGCTGCGTAAAGGCATGCGTCTCGTCGGTGGAATCGTCCAGCACCTGAATTTGCAGCAACTCCTTCGGATAATCCAGCTTTACAACTTCTTCCAAAAGCCTCTCCACCACGTAACGCTCGTTATACAGCGGTAGTTGAACCGTTACCGGAGGCAGTTGCGCGAAGCGTTGTGGAGCCGCATGAAGAAGACTTTTCTTGTGCTTCCGGTAGCGCCGTATCGTTTCGTACCGATGCACGCCGTATACGGACAGGATCACCAGAATCGAGAAATACGGCAGGAGCAGGGCCCAATCGAAGGGCGACAGCCTGTAAATACCGGTAAATGTATCATCAAACAATCCGTCAACCACCCGGTTGCCCAAGCTCTGCTGCGAGATCAGAAGGAAGACAGGCTGAAGGAATAAGTGAAACATCGTATGGAGGCAAGAACAGATAGCATCATTCGCTGCCTGCTTATCAATTTTAAGATACAGTTTACCGTCTTTTTGCTGCTTTCGCTGGCATAGCCGCTTAAATTGCCGGGCAGGGAGGCTATTGCCGGCTCATCAAATTAACTGACATATTGTACGGACTGAGTGCTTGCTGCTCGGTTCCCTGCAAAAAGCTGGCGAGCGTGTGTAGTGATAAGGAAGAAAGATCGGGCGTTTCAGCCGTAGAAAAGACCGGGATCAGCTTGGCAAACTGCTCCGTGAGCTTCGGATCGCGCCATCCCCTTTGAGCCTCTTCCCACATAATTTCTCTTGCTTCCTCGGGAGTAAAAGCTCGCTTATAGCAACGTGAATTGGTCAAGGCATCGTATATATCCGTTAGCTGGAGGATGCGGGCCAGCAACGGAATCTCTTCTTCCGTCAGCGCATCCGGGTAACCCGACCCATTCCACTTTTCATGATGGTGCCGGACCACAGGCAGCACCGGAGCAAGGGAGCGCAGATTACTGCAAATGCGTTCGCCCCTTTCCGGGTGGCTCTTCATCACTTCCCATTCTTCAGGAGTTAACGGACCGGCTTTGAAGAGAATGCGATCCGGGATGGAGACCTTTCCAATGTCATGCAGGTAGGCGGCACGCCGTAAAGTGATGATGTCTTGTTCCGGCAATCCCAGAGCCAACCCCAGAGTTGACGACATTAGCGCTAAACGCTCGCAGTGCTGACCGAGATCCGGGTCTCTGCCCTCCACGGATTGGGCCAGCGATAATAGAACGGTTTCTGGGCAATCTCTTAAATCAACATTCGCTTTGTGACGCAAAATTGCTTGCACTCGGGCGCGGAAAGCCTGGGGACGCAGCGGCACCGTGAAGAAGCCGTCAGCGCCGGCCTCCATCGATTGAACTTCGCTGCCAATATCGTCATTCTGGGCCATGACGAACACCGGAAGGAACTGAGGGGCGCTGGCCTGTTTCAGCTTTCGGCACAACGCCATCGTACCGCCATCGTCCAAGCCCGATTCCATCAGCACCAGGTCAACTCCGTGCAGGGAAGCAGCTAAAACCGCTTCCCCGGTATTTGACGCTTCCATTAGATCCAGCGGCAGCCCGCTGAGCACCCGCCTGAGTTCGCGGCGGCGCGGAGCGGATGCGTCAGCGATAAGAATCTTGTTTCGGAATGCGGTGCTCTTCATGGCGGCTCTTGGCTGTTGGAAAGTTCTCTCCATTTGAGTGCCGGCGAACCACTGGGAATCTACTCTGCCAAACCGCCGCCGGTACTACGGATAAATCCTGATGAGAGGACCGCCATGTTGGGCATGGTCTAATTGTGTTTTAGGCACATCCATCTTTCGGTTTCTGCTTTCCATTCATTACGGAGGAATCCCCTGAGTACTAAACTTGCGGCCAACGGCCAAGTGCGCGAGCCTGCTGACCGTTGGACTACCACGGAAGCAGCGGAATTGTATGACGTAGCGAGTTGGGGCAAAGGCTATTTTTCCGTCGGCGCAAACGGAAATGTGCTGGTTCACCCCACGAAAGAGCCAAATCGCAGTATCGATCTGAAGCAGCTCGTCGATACGCTCGGATGGCGCGGCATTTCCCTGCCCATTTTGATTCGCTTTGCCGATATTTTGAAGCACCGCCTGGGAGAGATGCACCAGGCCTTTGAATCTTCCATACGCGAATACGGGTACCATGGCCGGTACTGTTGTGTTTACCCGATCAAGGTCAACCAGCAGCGGCAGGTGGTGGAAGAAGTCTTCCAGTTCGGACGCGTTTACAACTTTGGCCTGGAAGCAGGCTCGAAACCGGAGCTTCTAGCGGTGCTGGCCATCGCCGACAATGAGACACCGATCATTTGCAACGGGTTCAAGGACGACGAATACATCGAGATGGTCATGCTGGCCAAGAAGATCGGACGCAGCATTATCCCCGTGGTGGAGAAGTTTACCGAGTTGGATCTCATCATCAAGCATGCTGAACAGGTCGGCGTAAAACCGGTGATTGGTCTTCGAGTGAAGCTTGCCAGCCGCGGTTCCGGTCGTTGGAAATCGTCGGGCGGATACCGGTCCAAGTTCGGCTTGACGGTAAGCGAGGCTCTCAAGGCTGTCGAGCTTTTGAAACAGCGGGGGATGGAAGATTCCCTCCAACTCCTGCACTTTCACCTGGGCAGCCAGATCACCAACATCCGGCAGATTAAAGCGGCTGTGATTGAAGGCGCCCGCATTTATGTTGATTTGAAAAAGCTGGGCACCGGCTTACAGTACCTCGATGTCGGCGGAGGCCTCGGCATTGACTACGACGGCTCCCAGACTGACTTTGAATCCAGCGTGAACTACACGCTCGAAGAGTATGCGCGCGACGTGATCTATCACGTTCAGAACATTTGCGATGAAAGCGAAGTTCCACATCCCAACATCATTACCGAGAGCGGGCGGGCGATAGCCGCTTATCACAGTGTTCTGGTCTTCAATGTTCTCGGCGTCAGCGGTTTTGGCGAGGAGGAGTTGCCGACCAGCCTGCCCGAGGATTCCGAGCAGCCGCTCATTGATCTGTTCGAGACGCAGCGGTCCATCACGAAAAGGAATTTGCTGGAAACGTATCACGACGCGCAGCAGGCCCTTGACTCGGCGCTGAACCTTTTCAGCCTTGGCTATTTGGCGCTGGAGCAGCGCAGCACAGCCGAGAACCTGTACTGGGCGATCTGCCGCAAAATTCTCCGCTATGCCCGTGAGCTTGAGTTTTTTCCGGAAGAATTAGAGGGACTGGATGGAATGTTGTCAGATACTTACTTCTGCAACTTTTCTCTCTTTCAGAGCATGCCGGATAGCTGGGCAGTCAAGCAACTTTTCCCGATCATGCCGATTCACCGGCTGGATGAGCCTCCCACTCGTCACGCCGTGCTGGGCGACATCTCCTGCGACTCCGACGGCAAAGTCGATCAGTTCATTGATCGCCGGGACGTGAAGAAAACTCTTCCGCTTCACGCCTTCAGCAACAACTCCTATATACTGGGCGCGTTTCTTCTCGGCGCATACCAGGAGATCCTCGGCGATCTCCATAATTTATTCGGAGACACGAATGCCGTCCACGTCAGCCTTGACGAAAAGGGCGAAGTGGTGCTCGAAACGGTGATCCAGGGAGACACCGTGCGGGAGGTGCTGAATTATGTGCAGTACAGCGCCCAAGCGCTGATTGACGAGTTCCGCAAGGACGTCGAAATGGCGGTTCGCGAGCAGCGGATCGGGTACGAGGAGTCCGGGCGGCTGCTGCGGTTTTACGAAGAGGGCCTGCAAGGCTACACCTATCTGGAGCAGTAGTGAGCGATGGGTTTCGGATCGTCCTGGTATCGCCTCGCAACCCGCTGAATATCGGCGCTGTGGCTCGCGCCATGAGCAATTTCGGCTTCCGCGACCTGCGGCTGGTTACGCCGTATGATGTGGCTTTCCGCGAAGCGAAATCGGCGGTGCGCTCTCATTACATTCTGGAAGGCGCGCAGGTCCATGACTCCCTGGACGCGGCCATTTCCGGCTGTGGTCTGGTCGTGGGGACGACTTCGGTAGGTCATCGTGATCTTCACATACCGCTTTACCGTCTCCAAACGGCGGGAGAAATCATTCAGCAGCGCTCCGGGTTGCCGCCGGTCGCTTTGTTGTTCGGTTCCGAAAAATTCGGTCTATCCAATGAAGATTTGAGCTTCTGTCATTGGGCATTACGCATTCCGACACGCGAGGAGCACGGCTCCATGAATCTGGGCCAGGCGGTTGCGATTTGCCTGTACGAGCTGCGCCGGGACGATCAGCATCAAGAAAGGCCGTTCCCGCCCTCGCCGGAAGCGCCGGCGGAAGTTTACGGTCGATTCACCAGTCTGTTGGTTGAGCTGTTGAGTGAGTCCGGCTATGTCCACGAGAAAACGTCGAAATCCACCGAACTCAAAATCAGGCGATTGGTGCAGCGTCTTGCTCTGCCTGCCGCGGATGCGGAAACCTGGCTTGGTATCTTGCGCCAGATTCTCTGGAAAATCCGGCAAGCCGGCCCCCAGTAAATGCTATTCTGAATCCCGATGACGAAGGTGCAGACCACGTTTAAGCTTTCCCGCCCCCTGGAGGACAAAGATTTGGAAAACATCTCGCGCCTGCATAGCGTATATGGGATGTTTGCCACAAAACTTCAACCTTCGGGAGATGAGCTTTTCATTGAGTACGACGCCTCGCGCCTTTCCCTAAAAGAAGTGCGCGGCACCTTGGAGCAGCATGGGCTTCCGCTAAGATAAGACGATTTGCAGGAGCGCACCCCGCGATGATATTAACATTTTACTCGATTTACTCGACCGTGACGCTCTTGGCCAAGTTGCGAGGCTGATCCACATCGCATCCACGCCGTACCGCGATATGGTAAGCCAGCAATTGCAACGGAATCATCTCCAGCAGCGGCAGCAGGAGTTCACGCGTAGCCGGAATCGTAATCAAGTAGTCGGCCATTTTCGCTACTTCTTCATCACCCTCGCAGGCGATAGCCACGACTACTCCACTGCGAGCCTTGACTTCCTGGATGTTAGAAAGCGTTTTCTCATAATGAACCCGGCTCTCTTCCGATTCGGGATCGCAAGTGGCTAAAACCACCACCGGCAGGTTTTCGTCAATGAGCGCATTCGGCCCATGCTTCATCTCGCCCGCCGGATAGCCTTCCGCGTGAATATACGAAATTTCCTTGAGCTTCAGCGCGCCTTCGAGCGCGATCGGAAAGTGAATGCCGCGGCCCAAGTAGAGAAAATCCTGGGCTTTGGAGAGATTGCGCGTCAACTCTTCATAAACTTCCGTATGCGCCAGCACCTGTTCCAGTTTGCCCGGAATTTGCGCCAACTCCTGGACCAGGGAGCAGGAAGTTTTGGAATCGAGCGTGCCCCGCACCTGCCCCAAGTACATGCCGAGCACCAGCAGCGCCGTGATTTGGGAAGTAAACGCCTTGGTGGAGGCTACGCCAATTTCCGGTCCCGCATGAGTCAGCAGCGTTCCTGCCGCTTCGCGCGTGATCATGGAGCCAACCACATTACAGATGGCTAAAGTTTTTGAGCCTTTGCTTTTCGCTTCCCGCTGCGCCGCTAAAGTATCAGCGGTTTCGCCCGATTGTGAAATCACAATGGTCAGCGTGTTGGGCAAAATGATGGGGTCGCGATAGCGGAACTCGCTGCCGTAATCCACTTCCACCGGAAGCCGCGCTAAACGTTCAATGATGAACTTACCCGCCAATCCGGCATGCCAGCTTGTTCCGCAAGCAACAATTTTCACCTGCTGAAACTCACGAAATTCCTTTTCAGAAATATCGACTTCGTCCAGAAAAACGCGGCCGCTCTCCTGCCCGATGCGTCCGACCAGCGTATCCTTGATGGCGCGCGGCTGCTCAAAGATTTCCTTCAGCATGAAATGCTTGTAGCCGCCCTTTTCGGCCATGATCGGGTCCCAAAGAATGTGAGAAAGGGCGCGCTGTACTTTCTTGCCGTTAAAATCCGTCAGCGTGATTCCTTGCGGAGTTAAGACCGCCACGTCGCCGTCGTTCAGAAAGATCATGTCGCGGGTGTGACTTAAAATGGCCGGAACGTCCGAGGCGACAAAGAACTCATTCTGACCGAGACCCAC